>NZ_JBFAWA010000038.1:0-137477 GCF_040680035.1 Nonomuraea sp. NPDC052116
GCCGCCCGGGCCGGCCCCCCCGCCCCCCTGCCCTCCGACCCCGCGCCCCCGCCGGCGGTTCCCCCCGGGGGCGTCCCCCCCGCGGGCCGCCCGCGGGCCGGCGCCGGCCCCCCCCCCGACCCGGTGGAGGCCGCGGGTCCGGATCGGCCGCCGCTTCCGATGGGCAGCCTGATCCTGCTGTACGCGCAGGGCAGCGTCGTGGTCACCGTCTTCAACGCCCTCCTGCCCATGTACGTCCTGGTCGAGCTCAATCGCGGCGCGGGGACCTTCGGGGCCATCGACGCCCTGGGCAGCCTCGGGTTCCTCGCCGCCGCCGCCGGATACCGGCTGTTCGCCCAGCGCTACTCCGATCTGCGCATCGCCGTGGCGGGCTTCTTCGCGTGCAGCCTGCTCATCGTCACTCAGGGGCAACTGGGCGTCGCCGGACTGGCCGTGCTGGTCCCCATGGGCGCGTTCGTCTTCGGCCAGGCGAGGATCTCCTCGCGGAATCTGCTGATGGCCCGGGCCGGTCGTACGGACATAGGCCGGGTCTTCGGCCTCGCCAACGGCGGCGGGCTCGCCGCGACCATCGTCGTCATGCTGCTCGTGGCCACCGTCACCGATCACACCAGCGCGGGGGCCGGTTTCGCCACCCTCGGGGCTTTCGCGCTCCTGTCCACGATCTGGGCACTGGTGCTCCAGCGACGTGCCGTCAGGGGTACGCGATCCGGACTCCCGAGCGCCGGGAAATCACTACGAAACGGAGCTGTGCTATGACCATCCGGACGAACGTACGTGGATGGAGGACCGCACGTGGACGACCCGCTCGGTAATTTCGCGAACATCGACGCCGAGGCGTTCCTGCGGGATTCCGAGAAACGGGTGGCCGACTTCGCCGCGGCGCAGGAAGGGGTCGCGGCGGCGGTCGGGCGGGCGACGGCCGCCGACGGTCTCATCGCGGTCGAGTGCACCGCGCAGGGCGGGGTGAGCCGGCTGGACATCGATCCGAGGGCGAAACGGATGAGCGTGCACGAGATGTCCGCGGCGATCCTCGCGGCCATCCACGACGCCGATGCCGATCTTCAGCGCCAGCTGTCCGCGATCATGGCGGGCGCGTTCGGCGGAGGCCTGGACCGCGCCCTGGGCGACCCGGACACCGCCCGGGCGAAGGTCGCGGAGGCGCAGCAGGCCTACGACCGGATGATGGGTGATGCGATGGGTGAGCTGGATCGTATGCGGAGGAAGCTCGGCTACTGAGCGTCCTGGGCGCGCCCGGCCGCGTACTGGGGCTTGAGGCCGTCCGTGAGGGTGCGCTCGGTCATCCAGGCGGCACCGTACTTCAGGGCCAGGCCGAGCACGGTCCTGAGCGTGAAGTTACGCAGCTCGATGACCCGCTTCTCGGCGGTCATCGCCTGCGACAGCGCCTCCCACGTGTAGTACACCCTTCCCGGCCCGATGAGTACGGCCTTGGCCAGGGTGGCCATGGCCAGGCTGGCGATGCCCACGTGGAGGTAGATGTACAGCGTCCAGAGGTTGGCCAGCACCCTGAGCATCCACGAGAGGCTGTGGGCGGAGTCGGCCGCGGTGTCCGACTCCATGGCGTAGCCGGCGACCCGCTGCCCGTAGAGCTCCCGCTCCGGCGCCTGCCAGCTGGCCTGGGACACGCTGTCGTGCTGCTCCCGCGCTGTCGTGCCCGCCGCGTACACACCGTCTCCGAAGGCGCTCCAGCCGTCCGCGGCCCTGTGCATCACCTGCGGGTCGGACGGGACGGACAGCCCGTACGCGACCACCACCCGCTCGAAGACGGGAAAGATCAGGGCGGCGAACGCGTACATGCCGAGCGTGGAGTACTGCATCCGCTTGAGGTCGCCGCCCTCGTCACCCGGCTGGAACGGGTCGGGGGTCCCGCCGGGGACGGGGATCTTAAAGCCGCCGGACATTGGCCTCGTTCCTGTTCTCCACGGTCTGGATGTTGCCGGCGACCGTGTGCAGCCGGTCCCGATGGTCATGCAGGGCTTCGATCGTGTTGAGGACCGTGCTCTCCGCGTAACCGACGATCTTGTCGTGTTCTTTGGTCAGGGGCCATCCGAGCACTCCCATGGCCCAGGGGCCCATGCGCATGTTCGAGGGGAAGTCGCTGACCTCGGCCAGGTGCGACACGGGGGAGGTGCCCGCGACGTCATCGACGAGAGCGTCGCCCAGCGCTCTGATCGCGGACAGCCGGTGGATACGTGATGCGTCGTCTTGGCTCAAAATTACTCCAAGTACGTGATCCATTACTTGGCTGGACATACTAGCCGGAACCTGGCCGATGCTGTCCGGGCCTGGCCGGCGCGTGGCCCGATTTCGGACGAGTCCGTCCGGGCCTCTGTTGGACACCTGGCCGGGGTGGCTTTCCTGAGCCTGACGCCCCGCCGCGCAGCGATCCAGGGCGGTCGACCAACCAGAACAGGAGCCCGAACCATGCCAGTCACCATCAAGAACTCGTCCCCGGTCACCCTCCTGACCGTCCTCGCGGCCCTCGGCGCCACGCTGCTCACCGCGACCCCGGCGACCGCCGGCGTCCCCGAGCGCAGCCACCTGGCGTCTGCCTGCGGCCTGTACCGGGACGGCGACGCGGCCATGTACAAGAACTGCTCCGGCGCCGGCGAGAACATCTTCGTGACCTACCTGCTGGGCGGAAACACCTATTTCTGCGTGGCACCGGGAGAGTCGAAGTACGTCGGCAGGTGGAGCAACACGTTCAGGGTCTACAACCGGGGCGGCTGCTGACGCCTTTCATGAACGCGGGGCCACGGGACGGCCGGCCCGTGGCCCCGCGCGGGTCAGCCGTGTCACCGGCCAGGCCCCATGCGACCCCTTCACGCCCGCAGAACGGTGACCTGCCGCCCCGCCGGGGTGCGGTCCTGGTCGAACCGGACGCGCTCCTCCATCGGGGACGCCTCAGGACGGCGATCGAAGATCACCAGGTAGCCGGTGTCGAGATCGAGCCGGTCCAGATAGCGGTCGAGCTGCGCGAGCCCCTCGGCCGCCGGATCCCGCTGGCCGGGCCGCCACACCTTGAGCTCCATGGCCTCGCGTTGCACCTGCCGCTCGCCGTACGGCCAGCGCAGGTAGACGTCCAGCCGACCGGTGCCCGCGGCATACTCCCGGTCGAGGAAGCCGCCGCCGTTGACGATCCGGTGCAGGTAGGCCATGAGGATGATCTGGCACGCGGCCTCGTGGTAGGCGGTGCCACGGACCAGGGTCTCGCCGTGCTGCTTCCAGAAGGCGGTGAACTCGCGCAGCAGCTTGAGCACGTCCAGACGGCCGTCGGGGAGGACGAAAGACCGTGAATCGTCGTGGATGATGGCTTCCACACGGCTACCCAGCACGCGGAGGATGACCTCGCGGTAGATGGGGTTGGCGATTTCGAGCACGCGCCCCCGGGCCGCCAGGCCGAGATCACGCACGTAGGAGAAGTCGTCCTCGAAGGTTTCGTCGTGGTCGGCCGGCGTGCCTGCGAGCACCGGTTCGAGCACTCGCTTGACCCCGGGTTCGTACAGCTTGGCGACAAGAGAATCCAGGTGGGTGGCGCGGTCGCGGATGAGTCGCTCTTTGGCCTCCTCCATGTGACCGGCAGTGATCGGCTCCTCTGGGGGGACCCGCATCTCCCAGGTGATCTCCCAAGCCAGCGCGTTGACCAGCCACGGTTGTCCGCGGGTGAATTCGAAGGCCGCTGTGATGGCTTCCTTGGTGAACTCCTGCCCGGTCTCCGCGGTGTGCTGGCCGTACAGCTCCCTGACGTCCTCCGGGGTGAAGTCGCCCAGGCGAAGCGATTTGACCGCGATGTTGAAGGGGCTGATCGCGCCGAGCCGGGTGGGGTCGCCGCCTGAGGCGATCTTGTAGTCTCGCACGTCCCTCAGCCCGCACAACACCACGGAGTTGGGGAACGGAACGCCTCTGGGACGATCGTTGTGGCCGATGCGTAGTTGCCGCAGGACCGCTTTCAGGCTCTCCCCATACAGCGCGTCGATCTCGTCGATGAGCAACACGAGCGGGAGCTCGCACTGTTCTGTCCACGCCTGGAGAGCGGCGCCCAGCCGTTGACCCGGAGCGGCCTCAGGCCAGGAGGCGGGCACCGAGTTGTTGCTCCAACGAAGGTTGTCCAGCAGGATCAGCTCCGCGGCCTCGAAGTCGTCGCCCGTCACGGAGGCCGTCTCGCAGGACATCATCACCGCCACGGCGGCCCCTTCCTTGGTGAGCTCATGCTCCAGGGAATGCAGCACGGTCGTCTTGCCCGACTGACGCGGAGCGTGGATCACGAAGAAGCGATCCAGGTCGATCAACCGGCGCGCCTGCGGCAGCCGGGGCTGCGACGGCAGCACGTAGTGGAGCCGGGGGTCGCACGGTCCGGTGGTGTTGAAGTACCTGGGCCTGGTCACCGTCACAGTGTGGCATCGAGCGGTGACAGATTCGATCGGTTTGGCTCACGAGCCGAATCTCACGCTGCCCGCCCGATTGCCCATCCTCGTGCACCGTTTCCCTCACCCCGCGCGGCGGCAGGTCGTCAAGGAACCCAGACCACGATCCAGCACGGTCCGAGCGCGGCCACAGATCATCGAGGCGGTGACGCAATCCGGTCATCCCGCCACCATCGGCAGGGACGAGCTGGGCAGGCTGGTGGCAGAGCCGTTGCGTACCCGTTCCCGTTCCCACACGCTTCGCTTCGTCGAGGGACCCCGGCCGAGGGACCCCGGCCGGGGGCGCGCGGCCGCCGTTCCGGTCACGGCAAGAAACGCAGGCGCTGACCTGCCCCGGGTGCTCCCACAGCCGCGGCGTCGATCAGGCGGTACGGGCGAGCACGGCGGTGCGGATGCCGCGGCGCAGGAGAGCGGGCAGGCACAGGATCGTGCCGAGCGCGCCGATCCACACCGTCGACTCCAGCCCGGCGAGCGCCGTGGCCGCGGAGGCGAGCAGGGCGCCGAGCGCGACCGCGCCCCACAACTGGAACCGCTGTACGGCGGACACCCGGCCGAGGAGTTCGGGCGGGGTCTGGGTCTGGCGGAGGGTCAGCGAGATGGGGCTGAACGCGCCCTCGCCCACGCAGTGCACGATGCTGCCGATGACCAGGCCGGCGGCTCCCAGGCTGCCGTGCGCCGCCCCCAGCGCCGGCATGGCCACGATGCCCAGCACCGACACGGTGGCGGCGAGCATGAGCGCGCGCGGACTGCCCAGACGCCTGATGAGGAAGGCCGAGGCGAGGTTGCCGATCGGGTAGCCGGCCGCGGCGGCGCCCACCACGATCCCGATCCACTGCGGCGACAGCCCCAGGACGTTGCGGCAGTACAGGACCAGGCTGGTCTCGACCATGGAGAGGAACAGCACGTAAACGGTCCCGCAGGCGAGGACCGGCTCCAGAACCGGATGCCCGAGCGCGAACCTGAGCCCGGCCGCCACGTCGCGCCGTACCCAGCCCCGCTCCCGCACGGTGACGGCGGGCGGCGCCTCGCGGTGCCGGATGGCGACCAGCGCCACGAGCGAGGCGGCGAAGCTGACGGTGTTGGCCAGGAGCGCGCCGGCCACGCCGAGCAGCCCGATGACCGGCCCCGCGGCCATCGGTCCGACCGCCTTGGCGGTCGACTCCGACAGCGCCAGGCGGGTGTTGCCGGTGTGCAGCTCGCCGGGGTCGGGGAAGAGGCCGGGCAGGTACGAGGTGTAGGCGACCTGGAAGAACACCACCGCGCAACCGCTCACCAGCACCAGCGCGAACAACAGGGGGAAAGTGAGCACGCCGGCGACCGCCGTCACCCAGATCGCGCCGAACGCGACCACCTGGACGCCGTCGCAGACGAGCATGACGGTACGGCGGGGCAACCGGTCCACGATGGCGCCGGCCGGCAGGCCGAGCGGCAGGAAGGGCAGGAACATGGCGAACGGCAGCAACGCGGCCTGCGCCGGAGCCGCGCCCAGCACCGTCACCGCGAGCAGCGGCAACGCCAGCGT
Organism: Nonomuraea sp. NPDC052116; assembly: GCF_040680035.1. NCBI lineage: Bacteria > Bacillati > Actinomycetota > Actinomycetes > Streptosporangiales > Streptosporangiaceae > Nonomuraea > Nonomuraea sp. NPDC052116. The sequence goes on from NZ_JBFAWA010000038.1 coordinate 5,965, forward strand.
CATGAACTGGTCCCCGAACAGCGACAACGACTGCCCCGCCCACAGCAGCCCGAAGCTCCGGCGGGCCGTACGTCCGGACGTCTCCGTCATGACGGTCATGCCTGCCACCAGAAGTCCCGCAGCAGCGAGTGGACGGTCTCCGTCTCCTCGACGTGGCCGAACGAGCCGCTGCGCTCCAGCATGTGGAACCGGGCCTGGGGCGCGAAGCGCCGGAAGTCGCGCTGCAACGCCGGGTGCAGCGCCCGGTCGTGGCGGCCGGCCAGCACCATCAGGGGAACGCGGATCACCTTGAGCCGGGGGCGGAAGTCGGGGATCCTGGCCACCTCACCCCCGATCACGAAATCGACGTCGTCGCCACAGAAGATCGGATAAAGCTCCTGGTTCCTGGCGCCGGGCTCGTCGGCCAGCAGGGCGGCGTTGGCCGGGTCGTAGAAGCGGACCAGGGCCGTCGCCTTGGCGAACTCCCGCCTGAGCGGCTCGTCCGTGGAGCGCAGCCCGTCCAGCCGCAGCTCCTGGATCCGCTCCCACACCTCGGGGAGCTGGGTGGCCAGCTCACGGTTGATGTTGGCATGGTTGAGCTGCCACATCTCGGGGCTGTGCAGGGTGTTGGCCAGGGTGACGGTACGCGCCACGGCGGGGTGGTCGAGGGCGATCGCCTGCGCGATCAGCCCGCCGTACGAGAAGCCGTACAGGTGGGCGGGGCCCAGTTGCTCGAGCAGCGCGGCCACGTCGGCGACGTCGTCGGCGAAGGTGATCTCGGAGAGGTGCCGAGGGCGGCCGGAGCGGCCGCGGCCGAACAGGTCGACGTAGATCACCCTGTGGTCCGCCGCCAGGGCGTCGAAGTGCGGGTGGAAGATCACATGCGAACCCGCGGGGCCCAGTCCGGCGAGCAGCACCACGGCGTCGCCGTCCCCGTGCTGCTCGACCCAGATGCGTCGGCCGCCGCGGATCTCGTACGGCTGACCAGGGGGATGTTCGATCATGGCGCTCATCTTGGCCCGATCGGGAGGCGGGACGACGGCGGATATCGGACCTTTCATTTGGGATCGTCCGCGCGCCGGCCGGGCCCGGTGAAAATGCGCTGGGAAACTGTCGGTGCCCGGTGATAGAAAGCAGGTTCGATACTCGCGTGCTCGTGCCCGGGGGAGGGCCTGCCAGTGACCACCAGCAGTTCGGAGTTCTCTGTCTCCGGCCCGAGCTACAACCGGCGCGGCCCGGTGCGCTGGCTCTGGTCCCACCTACGCCGGCATCCGGTGCACCTGCTCGGGTTCCTCGGCGGGTCGCTGGTCATGGTGGTGCTCAACGCCATGGTGCCGCTGTTCACCGGCGACGCCTTCGACGCCGTGCTGGGGCGGCAGAGCGAGCCGCTCGACGCGCTCGGCTTCATCGCGCTCGCGCTGCTGGCGATCGTGCTGGCGCGGGGGCTGTTCGACCTCGTGGCCAGGCTGTCGAGCGAGGTGCTGGCCAAGCGCCTTGAGCGCGACGCGCGCGACGAGCTCTACGTGAGCCTGCTCGGCAAGAGCCAGACCTTCCACAACCGGCAGCGGGTCGGCGATCTGATGGCCCGGGCCGCCAACGACATCCGGCAGCTCTCCATCATGATCACGCCCGGGCTCGACCTGATCGTGGACTCTGGGCTCACCGGGCTGGTGCCCATCTTCTTCATCGGGGCGATCGACCCGCGGCTGCTGCTGTCGCCCGGGTTGTTCGCCGTCGTGTTCACGGTGGCGCTCTGGCACTACATGCGGCAGCTCAACCCGGTGGCCACGCGCATGCGCGAGCAGTTCGGCGACCTCAACGCCGGGCTCAACCAGGCCGTGCGCGGCATCGAGGTGATCAAGGTGACCGCGCAGGAGGCGCAGGAGCGGCGGCGCTTCCGCGCCGACGCGCGGCTCTACCGCGACCTCTTCGTACGCAACGGGCTGGTCCAGGCCCGCTACCTGCCCACCCTGCTGTTCTCGTTCGCCATGGCCGGGGCGCTGTGGCACGGCCTCTACCTCCAGGGCATCGGGGCGATCACCATCGGCGAGCTGGTGGCGTTCATGGGGCTCATGGGCCAGCTCGGGTTCCCCACGCAGATGTCGATCTTCACGTTCTCCCTGATCCAGATCGGCATCGTGTCCTCGCGCCGGATCCTGAGCGTCGTCACCTCCGACAGCGAGATCGAGCAGCGGGCCGAGGGGCACGCCGCGCCGATCGGCGGGGAGCTCGTCTTCGAGGACGTGACGTTCGGTTACGAGGACGACGAGGAGCCGGCGGTGCGCGGGGTGACGTTCACCGTGCGGCCAGGGGAGACGGTGGCGATCGTCGGGGAGACCGGGTCGGGCAAGAGCACGCTCACCAAGCTGGTGCCGCGGATCTACGACGTCACGTCCGGGCGGATCCTCGTCGACGGCGTGGACGTGCGCGACTGGGACCTCGACTCGCTGCGGTCCCAGATCTCCACCATCGAGCAGGACATCGTGCTGTTCTCGCGGTCCGTGTCCGAGAACATCGCCTTCAGCCTGGGGCAGCGGGCCGATCACGAGGCCGTGGTACGGGCGGCGGAGGACGCCCAGGCCGCCGAGTTCATCGCCGAGCTGGACGACGGCTACGAGACCGTGATCGGCGAGCGCGGGGTCACGCTCTCCGGCGGGCAGCGGCAGCGGCTGGCCATCGCGCGGGCGCTGCTGACCGATCCGGCGATCCTCGTGCTCGACGACTCGACCAGCGCCATCGACTCCGCCACCGAGGACAGGATCCAGCAGGCGATCGGGCGCATCCTCGAAGGGCGCACCACGCTGCTGATCACCCACCGGCTCTCGCAGATCCGCTGGGCGGACAAGGTGCTCCTGCTCAGACGCGGCGAAGTGGTCGACTTCGGCACCCACGACGAGCTGATCGCGCGTAGCCGGCTCTACCGCCGGATCTTCGCGCACTACGACGAGGTCGAGCTGGACGGTGACGGCGACGTGGACGGGGTGCTGGCCGCGGAGCAGGGAGGGGTGCGCTGATGGGCTTCATCATGGACGGCCTCGACGCCGAGGACTACGACCGCACCTACAGCGACCGTGCCCTGCTGCGCCGCATCATGTCGTACTTCCGGCCCAAGCTGAGGTCGATGGTCCTGGTCGCCACCATGATCGTGCTGCTGTCCGCGAGCCAGGCGGCCGTGCCGGCGCTGGGCAGCCTGGCCGTCGACGCGGTCTCCGACGGCACCATCGGCTCGGTCGGCTGGCTGCTCACGGGCGGGATCCTGGTCACCGGGGTGCTCTCGTGGGTGTTCAACTTCATCCGGCAGAAATACAGCGCGCAGGTCACCGGTGACGTGGTGCTCCGGCTGCGCGAGGACGCGTTCGACGCGGTGCTGGCGCGCGACCTGTCGTTCTACGACGAGACCCCGTCCGGCAAGATCGTCAGCCGGGTGACGTCCGACACCGACGACTTCGCCACCGTGTCCACGCTGACGATGGACCTGATCAGCCAGGTGCTGATGGTCGGCTTCGTCACGGTCCTGCTGTTCGTGCGCAGCGTCGAGCTTGCTCTGCTGACGCTGCTGGTGGTGCCGATCGTGGTGGGCCTGGCGCTGATGTTCCGGCGGCTGGCCAGGATCAGCACGCGCAGGGCGCAGCGCTCGCTCGGCCGGGTCAACGCCAACCTGCAGGAGACCATGGGCGGCATCGCGGTCGCCAAGAACTTCCGCCAGGAGCAGCAGGTCTACGACGAGTTCCGGCCGATCAACCGGCAGAGCTACCAGGTGACGCTCCGGCAGGGGTTCGTCTTCTCCACCATCTTCCCCGTGCTCTTCCTGGTGGCCGGGCTCGCGACGGTGGGCCTGGTCCGGCTGGGCGGCGCGCAGGTGCTCGACGGCGGGCTGTCCGCGGGCGACTGGTACCTGTTCCTGCAGGGCGTGTCGCTCTTCTGGTTCCCGCTGACGTCCATCGCCGCGTTCTGGTCCCAGTTCCAGCAGGGGCTGTCCGCGTCCGAGCGCGTCTTCGCCCTGATCGACGCCCCGCCGCGGGTGGTGCAGAGCGCCGCCGAGCCGCCGGGCAGGCTGGCCGGGCGCATCGAGTTCCAGGGCGTCACCTTCGGGTACGACGCCGCCAGCCCCGTGCTGCGCGACTTCGACCTGGGCATCGAGGCCGGGGAGACCGTGGCGCTGGTCGGCCACACCGGCGCCGGGAAGTCGACGCTCAGCAAGCTGATCACCCGGTTCTACGAGTTCCAGGAAGGCCGCCTGCTGATCGACGGGCGCGACATCCGCACCCTTGAGCTGGGCGCCTACCGCAGCCAGATCGGCGCGGTGCCGCAGGCCCCGTTCCTGTTCAGCGGCACGGTCGCCGACAACATCCGCTATCCGCGGCCGGAGGCGGGCGACGACGAGGTACGCGCCGCGGCGGCCGCGGTGGGCGGCGGCGACTGGATCGAGGCCCTGCCCCACGGGCTGGAGACGGACGTGGGCGAGCACGGGCGGGCGCTGTCGATGGGGCAGCGGCAGCTCGTCGCGCTGGCCCGGCTGCTGATCCAGGACCCGGCGATCGTGGTCCTGGACGAGGCCACGGCCAGCGTCGACCCGCTGACCGAGGCCCAGATCCAGGAAGGCCTCGACCTGGTGCTGGCCGGGCGGACCTCGATCGTCATCGCGCACCGGCTCTCGACGATCGAGCACGTCGACCGCATCATCGTGCTGGATCATGGGCGGATCGTGGAGGAGGGCGACCACGCGACCCTGCTGGCTCGCGGGGGGCGCTACTGCGAGGTCTACAACACCTACTTCCGCCACCAGTCCCCCAACTACCGCGCCGGCTCCGGCTTCGTCTCCGTGACGAGCGGCGGCTCCGGCTGACCTCGGCCGCAGGGGCAGTGGTCTGTGACGATTGTCCATTTTTGTGACAAGTGTGGTAAATCTTCTCCGTCACGCTTGTCACGGAGGCCCCATGCGTACCTTGCCCATCGTCGGCTTGACCACCTTGATGCTCGGGCTGGGTACCCACGCCGCCGTCGCCGAGCCCCCGGAGGCGGATGCGCCGCTCGCGCGTCAGGTCCCGACGACGTTCGCGGCCGGGAACGACTACTGGACCCCGGAGCGGATGCGGGCCGCCCAGCCGCTTGCCGCCCCCGATGATGCGGGGAGCGGCGCGACCAGGAGTGCGACGCCGTACGCGGCGCCGGAGCAGGTGGACATCGCGCCCACCCCGTCGGCCGGTACGAATCGGTGGGTCACCCCGTACGTCACCTCGGCGGCCAAGCAGCGGACGTGGAAGTCCGGCGGCCTCATCGCCAAGACGGCGGGCAAGGTGTTCGGCACCGGTGGCAACGGCAAGGACTTCGTGGCCTCCGGCAACGTCGTGACCAGCGCGGACGGGGACGTCGTCGTCACCGTCGGGCACGCGATGATCGACGGCGAGGGCCGGTGGAGCACCAACCTGGTCTTCGTCCCGGCGTACAAGAACGGCGCGGCACCCTACGGCAAGTTCGTGGCGCGGACCATGTTCATCTGGTCCGGCTACTACAAGGACGGCGCTCACCAGCCGCCGTTCGACTTCGGCATGCTGGTCGTCAAGCCGGTGAAGGGCAAGACGGCCGTGCAGACCGTGGGCGGCCAGGGCGTCAGGTTCAACTCCAGCGCCGTCGGCTCGGCCAACCTGCTGCTCGGCTACCCGAGCAATGGCAACGGCGGGCAGACCCTGCAGTACTGCAGCGGCGCCTCGGTGACCCCGGCGTACGGGATGAAGTACGCGTTCCTGTGCGACATGGGCGGGGGGTCCAGCGGCGGTCCGTGGTTCCAGAGCTTCAACAAGATCACTGGCACTGGCTACCAGATCTCCACCCACGCGCTGCGCAACAGCACCACCAGCTACGGCTCCTACTTCGGCCCCGAGGCGCTCAAGACCTTCCGCGCCGCAGAGGCCGCCTGAGCACGCCACTGACCGCGCTGCAGCGGCTGTCCGGGCGCTGCAGACGCCACGTGGGCGCTGCCGACCATGCTGCAGAGGCCGCCTGAGCGTTGCCGGCCATGTTGCAGCGGTCGGCTGAGCGCGCCGCCGACCACCTTGGCCCGCCGCTGACCACCTGGTCCGCCGAAGGCTACTCTTGAGGCTTTTGTGACAATAGGGGGAAATGTGACCACACTCAGCCGCCGACGGCTCCTCCAGGCGAGCGCGGGTGCCGTGCCCGCCATCGCGCTCGGGGCGCGTCCCGCGTCGGCCGCCGTGGCCGAACCGCTGACCACCGGTGTCGTGCCGAGCGCGATGGCGGGGTTCGACAAGGCGATGAAGACGTTCATCACGGAACGGGACATCTCCTGCGCCCAGCTCGCGGTCGCCAAGAACGGCAAGATCCTGCTCGCGCGCGGCTACGGGTTCTACTCCAAGACGGGCGCCCCCATCGTGCGGGTGCAGCCGACGTCCCTGTTCCGGGTGGCGAGCCTCAGCAAGAGCCTCACGGCGGCCGCGATCGTCCGCCTGGTCCAGGACGGCAAGCTGACCCTGGGCGCCAAGGTGGCCACCGTGCTGGGGCTGTCCACCACGGCGGACCCCCGGCTGGCGAACGTCACCCTGTGGCGCCTGCTCCAGCACCTCGGTGGCTGGGACAGGAACGTGTCGAAGGACCCGCTGTGGAACGACGCCACGATCTCCGCGTCGCTGGACGCGCCGCTGCCGATCGACCACGCCGACATCATGAAGTACGTCACCGCGAGGAAGCTCGACTTCGACCCGGGCACGAAGTTCGTCTACAGCAACTACGGCTACATGCTGGCCGGGCGGATCATCGAGAAGGTGTCCGGCATGAGCTACGAGTCGTACGTGCGGCAGAAGCTCCTCGCCCCCGCCGGGATCACCCGGCCGAGGCTCGGTCGCAGCCTCCGCTCCGAGGCCTTCTCCACCGAGGTGACCTACGCCTCGAAGTACACCAACAAGAGCGTCGTGGACCAGTCGGGCGCCGTCGTGCCGTACCCCTACGGCGGGTTCAACATGCCCAACCAGGACGCGAACGGCGGCTGGCTCGCCTCGGCCGTCGACCTGGTCAAGTGGGGCTTCGTCTTCGACGCCGCCGGGCCCGTGCTCAACTCCACGTCGATCTCCCGGATCTTCGCCAAGCCCGAGACCGGCGTGACCGCCGGCGGCTCCTGGTACGGCCTCGGCTGGTACGCGCGCAACAACAACGCCGGCGGGCTGAACACCTGGCACACCGGCAGCATGCCCGGCACGTACAGCTTCCTCGCGCGGGTGCAGAACGGCGTCAGCTACTGCGCGATCTTCAACCGCAGGGAGGAAGAGGGCACGCCCGACTTCGACGCGATCGACCCCATCCTCGGCGAGGCGATCGGCACCGTGAAGACGTGGCCCACCACGGACCTGGCTCCCAAATACTTCTGAAAGCACCCTCGTGACCGCCAATGTTGCGTCATGTAACGTCGCGGGAAAGGTAAGACCTACCGAGGAGCGGTAGATGCCAGAGGAGCAGCGACTCGACGCGACAGGTCAGCAGCAGACGAGAAGGCAACTGGTCCGGGCGGTGATCGCCTCCGCCGTGGGGACCTCGATCGAATGGTACGACTTCTTCCTCTACGGCTTCGCCGCCAGCACGATCTTCGCGGAGCTGTTCTTCCCCAAGAGCGACCCGACCACGGGTCTGCTCCTGTCTCTCGGCACCTACTTCGGAGGATTCGCCGCCCGCCCGATCGGGGCGGCGATCTTCGGGCACTACGGCGATCGGATCGGCCGCAAGGCCACGCTCATCATCACGCTCGTGAGCATGGGCATCGCCACCGCGCTGGTCGGGCTGGTGCCGACGTACGAGCAGATCGGCATCTGGGGCGGCATCCTGCTGACCGTGCTGCGGCTGCTGCAGGGCATCAGCGTCGGCGGTGAGTGGGGCGGGTCCGTGCTGCTGGCTACCGAGTGGGGGAAGTCGCGCGGCGGGCGGCGGGGGTTCCTGGGGAGCTGGCCGCAGTTCGGGGTGCCCGTCGGGCTCGTGCTCGGCTATCTGGCCCTCGAGGTGTTCCAGCCGCTCGACCCCGACTGGGGCTGGCGCATCCCGTTCCTGCTCAGCATCGTGATGGCCGGCGTCGGCCTCTACATCAGGCTCGGCATCATGGAGACGCCGGTCTTCACCAAGGTCCTCCAGGAGAACCGGGTCGAACGCGTCCCCGTACGCGAGGTCATCGTCAGGAACTGGCGGGAGATCGTGCTGAGCGCGCTGCTCCGGACCGGGCAGCAGGCGCCGTTCTACATCTTCACCGTCTTCATCCTCACGTACGCCACCAAGACCCTGGGGTTCAAGGCGGGCGACATCTACCCGTACGTCATCGCCGCCGGGATCGTGTCGCTGTTCACCGTGCCCTTCTGGGGATACGTCTCGGACATCGTGGGGCGCCGCAAGCTCTACATCATCGGCTCCGCGGCCATGGTGGTCTGGTCGTTCGTCTACTGGCCGCTGCTGGACACCCGCGTCCCCTCGCTGGTCCTGCTGGCCATCGTGCTGGCGGCGCCCATCCACGACATCCAGTACGGCCCGCAGGCCACGTTCATCGCCGAGAGCTTCACCGGGCGGCTGCGCTACAGCGGGGCCTCGCTCGGCTACCAGCTGGCCTCGGTGACGGCGGGCGGGCCCGCGCCGCTGATCGCGGTCTGGCTGTACGCGACGTACCAGAGCTCGTTCGCCATAGCCGTCTATATGGCGATATGTGCGCTGATCAGCGTGGTTGCGGCGTTCGCCTTGAAGGACCGGTCGAAGCAGGACTACGCCGTCGAGTACGACGACGTACGGACCGAGACCGGGACCAGCCCTTGAGTCACGCGTCGCTCGGGCCCGGCGTCCAGCCGGTGACCTGAGACCAGTCGTCGGCCTGGCGAAGCGTGTCCCAGATGAACGGCCGCTTCGCCTCGACGTATCGCTGCCGCTCGTGCCGGAACTCGGCCGCGAGACGCCGCTTGACCGCCGCGTACTCGGCCGCTGCTCCGGGGTGGGCGCGCAGGTAGTCGCGGAAGAGCAGGGAGAGCTGCTGGGAGAAGCTGCCCAGCACGCGTACGTGCACATGCGTGCGGCGCTCGCCCGGCGCCTCGCGGAAGTAGCGCTTGGTCAGGTCGGGATTGTCCGCCCGGTACACCAGGCCGAGGCTCTCCAGCGGCGACCTGAACGCCTCCGGCGGCTCGAACGACCGCACCGACACCTGGACGTCGATCACCGGCTTGGCCGCCAGGCCGGGCACCGCGGTCGATCCGATGTGATCGATCCGCGGTGCCACGTCGCCGAGCCACCGGCGCAGGGCCTCACCGATCCTGGCGAACTCCTCCTGCCAGGCCGGGTCGTGGTCGGCTATCTCGACGGGGTCTGCCATGCGCCGATTATCCAGGGTCGCCTCAGCCGAAGGCGCGGACCTCCAGGAGCCCGACCGAGCCCTGGCCGCTCTGCAGCACGACCCGCAGCCTGGTGGTGCTGACAGCGGTGAAGGTGACCGGGTTGTAGGCCCCGGCCGCGATCCCGTACGCGCTCGCCCCGGGCACGTCCGCGTACGCGCTGCCGTTCCAGTACTGCAGCTTCCACGAGGCGGGCACGCGCACGCCGCCGCCGTCGTCGAAGAAGTAGACCTCGGCCGACTTGATCGTCTGGGTCGAGGACCAGGTCAGCTCGGCCCACTGGGTGCCGGTCTCCGGCCAGGTGCCCCAGCGCGGGCTCGGCACGAGGCCGTCGTTGACGGCCGCGACGCTCTCCCAGGGCGAGGTGTAGGAGGCCGAGGGCGTCGCGCTCGAGGCCAGGTTGACGGGCGTGGGGTTGCCGCCTCCGCCGCCGAAGGCGAGGTCGTCGTCGCTGAAGATCGGGTGGGACGGGTTGACGTCCGCCTCGCCACCGCCGCCGTCGCAGCGCCGGTCGGGGTTGAACATCAGGTACGTGCCCGACGAGCAGGCCGTCGCGGGCTCGGCGTCGCCGCCGATGACCACGCTGCCGCCGAGGTTGGCGCCGCCCTGGACCAGCGCGCTGTTCTTCACCACGGCGTTGCCGCCGACGGTCGCGCCGCTGTTGACCCAGGACAGGTCCTCGATGCGGGCGTTGCCGCTGACCGTGCTGTTGCCGTACACGGCGGCCCGGGGGCCGACGTAGGCGGTGGCGGCCACGTTGGCGCGGTTGTCCACCCAGCCGCCGCCGTTGGAGTGCCAGTGGCCGCCGCCCGGCGCGGCCGGCTTCACGTGACCGGGCTCGAAGCCCCACGGCGTGGCGCCCTGCAGGCGGAACTGGTACGGGTAGCGGTAGTTCTTCGGGTAGCCGTCGAGGAAGGCGTACTTGTGCACGGCGCTCGGGGCGCCGACGACCACGAGGTAGACGTCCTTCTCGCCCGTCTGGGTCTGGAAGGTCACCTCGCCGTTCGAGGAGTTGTAGATCGGGCTGTAGCGGGGCGTGCCATTCTTCACCGCGACGAACCCGTACGACCAGCCCGATCCGGCCGCGGAGTTGACGTGGCCCCTGAACCGCATCCGGATGAGCGCGCCGTCGCTGCTCGGGACCAGGCGGATCTTGTTGTAGCCGTAGTCGGAGGGGGCGATGGCGTCGGAGACGCGGAAGTGCCCGGCCGCCGCGTTGACCGCCTGCGCCTCCACGCCGTTGTAGGCCGTGACGAAGGGATACAGGCTGTTGATGAACGGCATGAAGTCGGCGCGGTTGGAGTAGTCCCACGTGACGTTGCGCTGGGCGTATTCACCCAACCGCCGGTTGAGCTCCGCCTGGTCGATGCCGGCGATGCGGCGGTAGGTCTCCAGCGGGTGCTCGTTGCTCCTGGCCTCGTTCCACAGGCGGTTGAACATCGCCAGGCCGTCGCGGTCCTTGATGTACTGCAGCAGCATCCAGTTGCCGTAGTGGTGCCGGCTGCTGCTGTAGGCGAGGTTCTCGGTGCGGATGAACCTCGTCAGGTCGCCCGCCGCCGTCTTCGGGTAGACCTGCATGGCCATGAACTCGGCGCTGGTCTCCCAGAACGTGCCCGCGCTCGGGTCCGTGAACCCGTAGCCGGACCTGCCGAGGAACGTGTAGTTCTGGAACACGTGCCCCAGCTCGTGCGCCAGCCCCCAGGAGCCGGGGAGCGCGGCGGCTGGGGCGATGTTGATGACGCCGACCTTGCCGTCGGTCGAGCCGCCCGTCGCCCACGCGTCGAGCGGCGCGTTCGACCAGGTCCTGGTGACGATGACGATGATCTTATACTGGGCCAGCAGCCCGCTCTCCGGCGTGAACTTCATGGTGTTCACGTAGAAGGAGTAGAGGGTCTCAAGCTGGCTGAGCATGTTGTCGGGGTCGAAGTTGTACGGCGAGGGCGCGGTCTTGGGGTTCGTGCCCGATCGGTCGCCCCATAACAAGATGAAGTTCGCGGACTCCTTCGTACGGTCGCCGGCCCACGGCACCTCGCCCGTGCTCTGCCACCGCGCGGGGATGAAGACGGCCTTTGCCGCCGCCGTGGCCGCCGGGGTGGTCGTGAGGAACGCGGTGACAAGCATCAGAAGGGCGACCGTCGCCGCCCGCAATCGTCTCATTCGGAAACCTCCGGGAGCCGCTCTTTGTGTTAGCGCTAACACTGCGCGTTATGTCACATATTTTGGAGCGGCATAGAGTGTTGAGGTTCGCAACAGAGACTGTCAAGACCCGGTGAAACTTTCAGTTCCGAAAGGCCGCCTCCGCCGCGTTCGCCTGGGCCAGCTTCTCCTGCTCGGCCGTCCACCCGGCGAACTCCCGCTCCAGCGTGGTCCCGGCGGTGGTACGCGCGTCGGTGCTGATCGTGACCGCCAGCCCGTACTCCAGGAGCGGGATCGCGGGGTGCTCCGACATGTCGGGGACGGCGCCGGTCAGCACGTTGCTGATCGGGCACATGTCCAGGGCGATCCGGTCGCGGCGCAGCCGTTCGAGCAGTGCGGAGTCGCCGGTGCAGCGGACGCCGTGCCCGATCCGGCGGGCGCCGAGCACGTCGATCGCCTCCCACATGCTCCCGGGGCCCGCCGCCTCGCCGGCGTGCACCGTGCAGGGGAGACCGGCCGCGTGGGCGAGGTCGAACGCGGCCCGGTGCGGCGTGGCCGCGTACAGCCGCTCGTCGCCGGCCAGGTCGAGCCCGGCCACCTTGTCGCGGTGCCGCAGCGCCGTCTCGGCGACGGCCAGGCTCTGCTCCGGCGTCTGGTGTCGCAGGCAGCACAGCAGCAGCCCGGTACGCACTCCCGTCGCCGCCTCGCCCGCCGCCAGGCCCTCGGCGACGGCCTCGACCGCCTCGTCGATGGTCATGCCCTGGCGGCCGTGCTGCTGCGGCGCGAAGCGCGCCTCGCCGTAGACCACGCCGTCCGCGCTCCAGTCCTCCACCAGCTCGCGGGCGGCCCTGCTCAGCGCGTCGGGCGTCTGCAGCACCTGGAGGGGCACCTCGATGTACGTCAGGAACCGGCCCAGGCTGCCGCACCCGGCGGGCGCCGTCACCAGCTGCTCGACGGGGGCTTCCAGGGTGATGCCCTGGCGGCGCGCGAGATCGGCGATCGTGCTCGGGCGTACCGATCCGTCGAGGTGGCAGTGCAACTCGTAACGCTGGTTCATCGCGGTCCCTCACAGGTGTCGAAGAGCAGTTGCTTGAAAGCGGTCTCGTCGACCCGCCGCACCAGTGTCAGGTTCGGGGCGGGGGCCGAGCGGCGGCGGTCGATGATGAGCTGGCCGCGGGTCTCGTCGCCGAGCGCGACGTCCACGTGCGCCTGTTCCCGCTCGACGGCCAGCTCGGGCCGGAGTGCCACGGCCATGGCGACGGGGTCGGGCAGGTCGTAGCCGGACAGGCCGGTGACGTCGCGGGCCCACTCGGCGACCGTGCGGTTGACGCGGTGGGCGAAGGTGGCCATGGGGGTGCCGATCCGTTCCAGCCGGAGCTGGTCCGCCGGGGTCATCACGGCGTCCCGGCGCGAGACGTCCCAGCCGATCCAGGTCACCCGGTCCGGCGTGGCGGCCTGGAGCACCACGCGGGCGGCCTCGGGGTCGGCCCACACGTTGAACTCGGCGGTGGCCGAGACGTTGCCCCAGAGGTCCGCGGCGCCGGCCATGCAGTACACGTGCCGGTACCGGGAGAGCAGGTCGCGGTCGCGGAGCAGGGCGGCGGCGAGGTTGGTGAGCGGACCCAGAGTGACCAGCGTCAGCTCGTCGGGGAGGTGGCGGGGGGCGGTCAGCAGGATGTCCACGGCGTGCTCCGGCTCGGCGACCCACTGGGGGTCGGGGAGGTCCAGGTCGCCCATCCCGTCCTGGCCGTGCACGTGCTGGGCGGTGGACATGGCGCGGGTCATGGGGCTCTCGCAGCCCTCGTGGACGGGGATGTCCGGGTGGCCGGCCGTCTCCAGGGAGATGAGCGCGTTGCGGGTGGCGGTCGCCAGGGGCACGTTGCCCGCCACCGTCGTCACCGCATGTACGTCGGCCAGGCCGCTGGCGGCGGCCAGCAGCAGCGCCACGGCGTCATCCGAGCCGGTGTCGGTGTCGACGATCAAGGGCAGCACGGTCACCTCTTGTCTAATCGTTTAGAACCGCCAAGTGCATATCTAATCGATTAGATGCGAGAATGTAAACCGCCATGAGGAAACGTCCGAGCACTCTGGCCGACGTGGCCCGCCGAGCGGGGACCTCGACGGCGGTCGTCAGCTATGTGATGAACAACGGGCCCCGTCCTGTGGCCGCCGCCACCCGCGAGCGGGTCCTGGCCGCGGCGGCCGAGCTCGGCTACCGGCCCAACCGCATCGCCCGCGCGCTGCGCTCGCGCACCACGGGCGTGGCCGGGCTGGTGCTGGCCGACGCGTCCAACCCCTACTTCGGGGCCCTGGCCAGGCACGTCGAGCGGGCGCTCGAGCGCCGCGACCTGCTCACGCTGATCGGCAACGCCGGCTACTCGGCGCAGCGCCAGCGGCATCTCGTCGAACGTTTCCTGGCCGCCCAGGTCGACGGCCTGGTGATCGTCTCGGCCGACTCCGTGGGCGACGTGGCCGAGGTGGCCGAGGCGGCCGGCGTACCGGCCGTCTACGTCCACAACGGGCCTCCGGGCGCGCCCGTGGCGGCGGCCGACAACCAAGATGCGGTACGGGAGGCGGTCGCGCACCTGCGTGGGCACGGGCACCGGCACATCGCCTTCCTGACCGGCCCCGACGACGAGGGGCCCGTGGGCGTGCGGCGGGCGGCCTGGCACGCGGCCGTCCCCGGCGCCGAGCTTTTGCGCAGCGACTACTCGCGGGCCGCCGCGGACGCCCTGACCCGCCACCTCGCCGACGCGGGCACCCTGCCGCATGCCCTGGTCACCGCCACGGACGAGCAGGCCATCGGGGTCCTGTCCGGCGCCTGGGCCCGCGGTCTGGCCGTCCCCGACCGGCTGGCCGTGATCAGCCTCGACGGGACCCCGGAGAGCGCCCACACCGCTCCGGCGCTCACGGTGACCGAGCAGCCGCTCCAGGCGATGGCCGAGCAGGCCGTCGCCCTGCTGTTCGACGAGGCGGCCGCCCCGCTCGCCACTCGCGCCGCCCTGATCCCGCGGCGCAGCTGCGGCTGCGGAGGAGGAGATCTGGACCTACTCTCGTAAGAGAAGGGATAGGTCCATGGACATCAACATCGTGCTCGGAGTCATCGCCTTCTTCCTCTTCTTGGTGATGGTCGCCGGGGTGAGAGTCGTCAACCAGGTCGAACGCGGCATCGTCTTCCGCTTCGGCCGGGCACAACAGCAGATCCGCGACCCGGGCCTGAGGTTCCTGATCCCCGGGGTCGACCGCATGCGGAAGGTCAACGTCCAGATCGTCACGATGCCGATCCCCACGCAGGAGGGCATCACCAGGGACAACATCTCCGTACGGGTCGACGCCGTCGCCTACTTCCGGGTGCAGGACCCGATGCGGGCCGCGATCGAGGTGCAGAACTACCTGTTCGCCGTCGAGCAGGTAGCGCAGACCTCGCTGCGGTCCATCATCGGCAAGAGCGAGCTGGACGACCTGCTGACCAACCGCGAGGAGCTGAACAGGGGCCTCGCGCTCATGATCGACAGTCCGGCGCTCGGCTGGGGCATCCACATCGACCGGGTGGAGATCAAGGACGTGCAGCTGCCCGAGGCCATGAAGCGGTCGATCGCCCGCCAGGCCGAGGCGGAGCGCGAGCGGCGCTCCAGGGTGATCGTCGCCGACGGCGAGCTGCAGGCCGCGAGCAAGCTGGCCGACGCCTCGGGCATCATGGCCCAGACGCCGGGCGCGCTGCAGCTGCGCCTGCTGCAGACCGTGGTGGAGGTCGCCGCGGAGAAGAACTCCACGCTGATCATGCCGCTGCCGGTCGAGCTGCTGCGCTTCTTCGAACGGGCGACGCAGAACGCCGCACCGGCCGAGCCCGCCACGGTCGGCTCCGAACGGGTGCGGCCCGAGCGGCCCGCGCTCGCGGAGGAGGAGGGCGTTCCCGAGCTGCCCGCGCAGCGGAGCGAGAGCGACCCGGCCCTTGAGACCGGACAGAAGTCAGGTGATCTCCCGCTGACCCGGTGAGAGCCACTCGGCGATGTCCGCGACCACGGCCGGATCGACGTGCTGCGGCGGCTCGTACTCCGCCGGGGTCGAGGGGCCCGCGCCGGGGAAGAACAGGTGGTTGCCGGCGTCGTGGACGCGGAACGTGACGTCCGGCCGGTGCGCGAGCCCGGCCCGCCACCGCGCCAGGTCGTCGACGACGGTCACCTGGTAGTCGCGGCCGCCCTGGAGGATGAGCATCGGCCTGTCCAGCGCCGCCGCGGTCGCCACGGGGTCGTAGCCGCGCATGTCCAGCCAGTACGAGCCGGAGAAGCCGAACGGCAGGTCCTCGGCCGGCGTGGCGGGTGACAGGTCCGGGCCGGCGACCGTGGCGGCCTGCCGGGTGATCATCTCGACCGCCGCCTGCCAGTCGGGGCTCACCGAGGCGAGGTAGCGGGCGACGCGTACGGCCGCCTCGTGCATCGGCTGGGCGTCACCGGCCATGATCACCAGACCGGCCACCGACGGCTCGGCGGCGGCGATCCGCGGGGCCGCCTTGCCGCCCATGCTGTGGCCGAGGACGAAGACCCGGGCGGGGTCCACCTCCGGTCGCCGCCGGAGCAGGTGGACGGCGGCGACCGTGTGCGGGACGTACTCGTCGGCCATCGTGAAGTCGCCGGCCAGTCGGTCGGCGTGGACGTGGGTCACCTTGTCGTAGCGCAGCACCGCCACGCCCCGGCTCGCCAGGCCCCAGGCCAGATCCTTGAGCGGCTTGTTCGGCCCGCTGGTGGCGTCGCGGTCGAACGGCCCGCCGCCGCTGAGCAGCACCACGCCGGGCCACGGGCCTGGACCGCGCGGCAGGCTCAGCGTCCCTGGCACGGCCAGCGGGCCGGAGCCGACGGTGACCTCGTGCTCCTCGAACCGCTCCGGGCGGGCGTAGGCCGGCGGCTCCCACACCGCGGCGTCCAGGGGCGCGAGGCGCAGGCCGTTCAGCAGGCCGGCGTCGTCCACCGACATGACGACCGCGAGCCCTCCGCGCTCGCACGTCACCGGAACGCTCACCCGGACCAGCCCGGCCCGGATCGGCTCGCAGGCCGGCTCCCCGACGGCGGAGACGGGCCCGACCTCGGCGGTCCAGACGGCCCGCAGCGCCTCGGCGGACACCTGCGCCCGCAGCGGCCCCGCGAACAGGCCCTCGATCTCCGTGAAGCGTCCCTCGCGGGCCATCTCGACGACCGTCGTGGCGGTCGCCGCCGGGTCGGCTGCTATCACGTCTCAACCTTTCTCGATTTATGCGAAAGGTAGCACAGGATGAGATCGTAGGAAAATGCCTACTCTGGACCAAACGGGGAGGACGCCATGGCATCTGCGGAGTTCGCCAGTTATTGGCGTTATCGCGGCCTCGGCGGCCTCGACCTGATGCGGGCGCGTTTCGTCCGGCGCCGGTTCGCCCGGCACAGCCATGAGACGTACGCGATCGGGACGCTGGAGGCGGGCCTGGAGGAGATCCGTTTCGCCGACGGCGTCGAGTACGCGGTCGCGGACGACGTCGTGCTGATCGAGCCCGGCGTCGTCCACACCGGCGAGCCCCCGACCGCCGACGGGTGGACGTACCGGGTGCTGTATCCGAGTGTCGAGCAGGTGCGGGAGGTCGCGGACGAGCTCGGCCTGCCCGCCGGGATCCCGTCGTTCGACCGGAGGGTGGTGTCCGACGTACGGGTGGCCCGGCGGGTGACGGCGGCCCATCGCGCGGCGGAGTCCGGCCCGTCGCTGGCCGCCGACTCCCAGCTGCACGCACTGCTGACCCTCGTGCTCGGCGCGTACGGCACGCGACTCCCGAGGCGCCCGGCCCGCTCGGCCGGGCGGAGGAGCATGGCCCGGATCCGCGACCTGCTGCACGCGACCATGCCGGACCCGCCCGGCCTGAACGAGCTGGCCGCCGCGGCCGGGGTCACGCCGTTCGCGCTGTTGCGCTCGTTCCGGCGCGCGTACGGCATGCCGCCGCACGCGTACGTGACCCAGCTACGCGTCGCGAAGGCCCGTGAGCTGCTGCGACAGGGCATGCCGCCGGCCGAGGCCGCGGTGGCGGTGGGGTTCTGCGACCAGTCGCACCTTTCGCGGCACTTCCGGAGCCTCGTCGGCGTCCCGCCCCGCGCCTACCAGCGCGGGGTGCAATAACGTCCAATCCTTGACCTCCGTCACCGGTCTACGGTGCCTCGCGTGACGACCGACGAAAGTGCTCTTCCCCTCGAACTCGACCGATCCGCCGTCGCCCGGCTGGGCCGCCAGGCGGTGGACTTCCTGGCCGACTGGGTCGCCGAGCTGGACTCGGCGCCCGCGAGCGACTACGGGCAGGCGGACCGGCCGGCCGCCGAGCTGCTCAGGCCGCCTGCCGACGGCCCCGGCGACTTCGGCGCGCTCCTGGAGACGTTCCGTCAGGCGGCCGGGCAAGGCGTGAACACGGCGGGGCCCGGCTACCTGGCCTACTTCCCGGCGGGCGGGCTGGTCACCGCGGCGCTGGCGGAGCTGCTCGCCCAGGCCGCCAACCGCTTCACCGGCGTGGCCCAGATGTCACCCGCCCTGGTCGCCATGGAGCACGGGGTGCTGACCTGGTTCTGCGACCGCTTCGGCCTGCCCGCGGGCGCGGGCGGGCTGGTCACGACGGGCGGCTCGCCGGCCACGTTGTCGGCGCTGCTCGCCGCCCGGCACGGCCGCCCCGGCGACGGCACGTTGTACGTGACCGAGCACACGCACTACTGCGTCGCCAAGGCCGCCCGCATCGCGGGCCTGCCGCCGGAGCGGATCCGCGTCGTGCCCGCCACCGCGGACCTGCGCATGGACGTCGCGGCGGCGGCCAGGATGATCGCCGGCGACCGCGCGGCGGGACTGCACCCGTTCCTGCTGGTCGCCACCGCCGGAACCACCAGCTCCGGCACCGTCGACCTCCTGCCCGAGCTGGGCGAACTGGCCCGCCGCGAAGGGCTCTGGTTCCACGTGGACGCCGCCTACGGCGGCGGCTTCCAGCTCACCGAACGCGGCCGGACCCGGCTCGCCGGGATCGAGGCCGCCGACTCGATCGTGCTGGACCCGCACAAGAGCCTCTTCCTCCCGTACGGCACCGGCCTGCTGCTGGTACGCGACCCGGCCGTGCTCCACGCCGCCCACGCGGCCGACGGCCGGTACCTTCAGGACCTGCGGGCGCTGGACGGCCTGCCCGACTACGGGCATCTCGGGGTGGAGCTGACCAGGGAGTTCCGCGGCCTGCGGCTGTGGCTGCCGCTGCACCTGCACGGCGTGGGCGCCTTCGAGCGGGAGCTGGACGAGAAACTCGACCTCGCCGGCCACGTCCACCGCCGGCTGGCCCAGGACCCGCGCTTCGAGGTGCCGTGGCGGCCGGACCTGACGGTCGTGCTCTTCCGGCTGCGCGGCACCGACGAGCGCAACCGGCGGCTCCTGGCGGACGTCAACGACACCCGGCGCGTGTACCTGAGCAGCACCACCGTCGACGGGCGGTTCTTCCTGCGCCTGTGCGTGCTCAGCTTCCGCACCCACGCCGACCGCGTCGAGGAGGCCCTGGGCATCATCGGCACGGCGGCGTGAGCGCCGGGTCTAGTGCTTGATGGGCAGGTCCTTGCGGGCCTGCTCCAGGTCCTTCTTCCAGATCCACAGCCGGTTCGGCGGCGGGACCTGGTGGTAGCCGAACAGGCCGACCTCGGTCAGGGTGCGCAGGTCCACGCAGACGCGCTCGTAGGCGTTCGCGACGGCCTCCGCGGGGTTCTTCAGGTCCTTGGTGCCGAGCTTGACGCAGGCCCGGTACTCGTAACCCAGCAGCAGCTCCGGGCCGAACTGCTGCCACGCGCCGCGCTTCTGCTGCCAGGCCACCTCGGCCTCGTCGAGCATCAGGTTCAGGTCGAACGACGGCGGGATGGAGGGGTAGATGAGGAAGCTGGCGGCCCACCCGAGGGACAGCAGGTCGAGGTTGAAGGTGCGGCGCTGCGGGTCGTCGCGGGGCGGCATCGGGTCCGACGTCCCGCCGGCGAACCAGGGCGCGGTGTAGGCCAGCAGGCGGCCGTGGTTCTCGACGAGCTCGCCGGTGGCGACGACGGCCAGCTTGCGCTGGGTGCCGTCCGGGCGGGTCAGGCGGGTCTTCACCATGGTCTTGTGCGCCTCGGCCGCCAGCTGGCCGGCGGTCATGTGGTGGTCCGCGGCGTTCGGGGTGATGCGCGAGACGAGGTATTCGCGTAGGTGCTCGGGGATGGCGTCGTACGTGCCGTCCTGCAGCCGGGCCTTGGTGCGCTCGAGCGCGGCCTGGGCGGTGGCCGGGGTGCCCCCGAAGTGGGTTTCCGGGGTGTCGATGGACACCATGCGGACCGACATTTCGATCTTCGGGGTGTCACCGTCGACCACATCGGTGAGCTTGTAGTCGTTGGCGGGACGGCTGGGCCCGACGAAGCCGAGATTGATCATTTTGCGCTCCATCACCGGGTGAGACCTGGAGCGCCAACATCGCAGCCGATCGGTCTTCCCTGGTTACTGACACGCTGACCTGGGCCGACGTAGCTCGAAAACATTGACCAAGATCTACCTGGACGGCCTTGCGCGTGGAGGTCAGGTGCTCGGGCCCCAGGTGAGGGAGAGGCCGGTGGCGGCCCGTTCTGTGCGGATCTCCATCATGCTGCCCAGGATGGTGGCGTGGTCGGCGACCAGCGCGGTGGCGTCGAGCGCGTACGTGATCCGCTCGCTGAGGAAGACCGGGCTGCCGGGCGGCTCCCCGAGGTGCGCCGCGACGGCCGGGTCGAGCCGGCCGGGCCTGATCTTCTCCGAGGCGCGCGCCACCGCCACGCCGCAGTCGGCGAGAGCGCCGTAGAGGGAGACGGCGGTGAAGTCGCGGTCGCGGATCTGCTCGGCCGCCGGCCGCCGGATCCACGAGACCTGGTGGATCGCGGGGCGGCCGGCGAACTCGCGCACCCGTTCCAGCCGCAGCGCGCTCTCGCCGGGAGCGGTGCGCAGCTGCGTGGCGACCCCGGCCGGGACCCGGCGCAGGGAACGCCCGAGCACGACCGTGCGTACCTCGTGGCCCTGCTTCCTGAGGTCGTCGGCGAGGCTCTGCAGGGAGCCCAGCTGGTAGGCCAGGTGCGGCGGGGACACGAACGTGCCCCGGCCGGCCTGCTGCACGATCAGCCCTTCGTCGCTGAGCTGCCGGAGCGCCTGGCGGAGCGTCATCAGCGTGACCCCGTACGAGGCGCTCAGCTCGCGTTGGGGCGGCAGCGCCGCGCCGGGGGCGTAATGTCCCGACCGGATCTTCGCGGCGAGGTCGGCGGCTATGGCGCGGTACCTCGCCTCGTGTCCGGCGTCGCGGGCCATCGTGTCTCGTCACGCTCCTGGTCGAGGGCCCGCCGCAGGCCCGTCAGGTAGGCGCCGACGTCGTCCGGCGCGGCCCCGTCGAGGATCCGGCGCATGATCGCGGCACCGATGACGACACCGTCGGCGCGCCGGGTGGCTTCCACAGCCTGTTCCGGCGTGGAAATGCCAAATCCTAGCAAGACCGGCCGGTCGCTGCCCTGCTTGATCCGTTCGGTGAGGGCCGCGGCGGGCTCGGCGAGCGCGGCCCGCTCGCCGGTGGTGCCCATCACCGAGACGGCGTAGACGAAGCCCCGGCTGCGGCGCGCGATCTCGTCCAGCCGCCGCCGCGGCGTCGCGGGGGAGGCGAGCAGGACCAGGTCGACGCCGGTGGCGGCGGCCGCGTCCGCCAGCTCGTCGGCCTCGTCCAGCGGCAGGTCGGGCACGATGAGCCCGGCGATCCCCGCCCGGCGCAGCGCCCGGCAGAACTCCGCGGGCCCGTCGCGCAGCACCAGGTTGTAGTAGGTGCTGGCGACCAGCGGCACGTCCAGGCGCAGCTCGGCGACCTCGGCCAGGATGCCGTGGGCCGTCGCGCCCCGGGCCAGCGCCGCGTCCGACGCCTCCTGGATGGTGGCGCCGTCGAGCGTCGGGTCGGAGAACGGCAGGCCGAGCTCGATCGCGTCCGCGCCGGCGGCGGCGAACGCCCGCAGGTAGCCGGTCCAGCCGGGGGCGATGCCGCCGGTCACGTACGGCATGAGCAGCTTGTGGCCGCCGTCGCGCCGGGCGCGCAGCGGGCTTTCGAGCAGGCCGGTGCTCATACCAGCTCCTTCAGGGTTGAGATGTCCTTGTCGCCCCTGCCGGACAGGGTGAGCAGGACCGTCGCACCCGGCGGCAGCTCGCCCGTACGCGCCGCGCGGATCACCCACGCGACCGCGTGCGCCGACTCCAGCGCGGGCACGATGCCCTCGGTACGGGCCAGCCGCACCGCCGCGTCCACCACCTCCTCGTCGGAGACCGTGACATAGCGCGCCCGGCCGAGGTCGCGCAGGTGGGCGTGCTCCGGCCCGACCCCCGGGTAGTCGAGGCCGGCGGCGATGGAGTGCGCCTCGGTGATCTGCCCGTGGTCGTCCTGGAGGAACAGCGAGCGGAAGCCGTGCAGCACGCCGAGGCTGCCCCTGGCCGCCCCGGCGCCGCCCTCCGCCTCCACCCCGACCAGCCGGGCGGTGGTGTCGACGAACCCGGCGAACGTGCCCGCCGCATTGGAGCCGCCTCCCACGCAGGCCACGACGTAGTCGGGCACGGCGGCCGGGAGCGCCCCGGCGCACTGCCCGCGCGCCTCGTCGCCGATGACCCGCTGGAACTCGCGCACCATCCACGGGTACGGGTTGGGCCCGATGACCGAGCCGACGCAGTAGTACGCCTCCTCGGTCGCCGCCACCCAGTGGCGCATGGCCTCGCTGGTGGCGTCCTTGAGGGTACGGCTGCCGGTGCCGACCGGTACGACCTCGGTGCCCAGCATGCGCATCCGGAACACGTTCAGCTCCTGCCGCTCGACGTCCCGTTCCCCCATGAACACGGTCGCCGGCAGCCCCAGCACCGCGGCGGCGGTCGCGACGGCCACGCCGTGCTGCCCCGCGCCGGTCTCGGCGATCAGCCGCTCACGGCCCATCCGGAGCGCGAGCAGGGCCTGGCCCAGCACGTTATTGATCTTGTGGGACCCGGTGTGGGCGAGATCCTCTCGCTTGAGCAGCAGGGTCACGCCCAGCTCCGCCGACAGCCGCCGCGCCGGGGTCAGCGGCGTGGGCCGCCCCACGTGCAGGGCCAGCGACTCCGCGAGGCTCTCGCGGAACGCCGGGTCGGTCCGGGCCTCCCGGAAGGCCGCCTCCACCTCCCGGCAGGCCGCGACCAGCGACTCCGGCACGTAGAGCCCGCCGTACTCCCCGAACCTGCCCCGCTCCCCGGGATCCTCCATCACACCTGGCCGCGTCGCCAGGACTCCTGTCGTCATGTGCCTCACCCGTCTAGAACTCTTTCGACTGTTCTATAACTGTGGCACAAATGCCGTGGAAGCGCCACGCCGCCCCGGTCCCCGACGCGAGCGTGACTCGCGGCCGGGCGGGGATATTTGCGGTGCTCTCCGGTCAACCGGACGTGAGCCTCAGGGAGTGTCAGGAGGTGGCACGACCGACGAGAGGAGCGCGGGTGGATGCGGAATTCGTGAGTTTCGTGCGGCACCGGGGAGACCATCATCTGAGAACGGCGGTCCTGCTCACCGGCGACTGGCACACGGCTGAGGATCTGGTCCAGTCCTGCCTGGGCAAGCTGTATCGCGTGTGGCATCGGCTGGACACCAGCAGCGACCCCGACGCCTACCTGCGCCGGATCCTGGTCAACACGTACCGATCCTGGTGGCGTGCCCGGTGGCGGCGCGAGATCCCGCGCGCCGAGTTGCCCGAGTTGCCCGGTCCCGGTGACGTGGGGGACACCCGGGCCGTGGCCGAGGACGTACGGAAGGCGCTGGCGCGACTGCCTGCCAGGCAGCGGACGGCCTTGGTGCTGCGGTTCTTCGCCGACCTGCCGGAAGCCGAGGTCGCCGATCTGATGGGCTGCTCACCGGGGACGGTCAAGACCCACACGCATCGCGGCCTGCAGGCGATGCGGCGGCTGATCTCTCCCGACACGCTGGTCAACCGAACCGAGGACGAAGGGAGTGGGATCCGGTGAGACACCGACACGAGGAGCCGTCCATGAACGAACACGAACTCCGCACGCTGCTCATCAAAGCGACCGAGGACCGGCCGCCGGGCATCGACCTCATGCCGGCGATGCCGAGGCGCCGGCTGGCCAGGGTCCTGGTCCCGGTCGCCGCGCTGGCCGTCGCCGCCGCGGTGGCCGCGGTCGCGGTGGTGCTGCCCGCGACCCAGTCGTCGGCGCAGGCCCAGGTGATCGCCGCGGTCGAGAACACCGGCCAGGAGAGCTACCGCATCCATGTCACGTCCGATGCCAAGGAGTTCGACGGCGCCATCGACCCCGTCCGGCGGATGGGCGTCATCACGAGGCAGGACGGGGCCGAAACCCGGTTCGTCGGCGACCTGATGTACGTCCGGGAGAGCGACGCCGCGACGTGGCTGGTCTCGCCGCGCCCGGACACCGAGCTGGCGGGCGCGCCGCCGGTCATCGCCCTGGTCAAGCTCGCTCCCATCGACCCTCATTCGGCGCTGGAGCGGCTCCGTACGGCCACTGACGTCCGCGAGGCCGGCACAGCCTCCGGGCAGGGCTGGGCCGGGCAGCGGTTCGCGTTCTCGCTGGAGGCCGGGGGCGGCGCCGACGTGAAGGCGGGCACGGCGGAGGCGGCCACGGGCACCGTGGACGTGGACGACCAGGGCCGGATCCGGCACCTGGAAGTCGCCTTCGGCGATTCCGGCAACCGGAACGTCATGGACTTCAGCGACTTCGGCACCCCCGTCTCGGTCACCGCTCCGCCCACCGACCAGGTACGGCAGCCGCCCGCCGACAAGTTCGGCAAGCCGACCGGGAAGCCGACCGGCAGGGCGCGGCAGGAATCCGGTGACAAGGTCGGCGAGCCCACCGCCAAGACGTCCTGACCGGCCACACACGGGGCCTGTCGATGTCACACTCATCGGCATGGAGAGCTCTCAGGAAGCGAACATCGCTTTCCAGGGAGCTCTCTTGACCACCGCCTATGTCGTCACCGCCCTCGTGACCATCGCCGCCAACACGTTCTCGGGCTTCGCCGCCATCACCCGGCTCGAACCGATCATGCGGACGCTCGGCCCCGCCCTGAAGACGGCGGGAGTGCCCGAGTCCTGGCTGGTCTTCCCGATCGGCGTGCTCAAGGTCGCGGGCGCGCTCGGGCTGGCGCTCGGTCTCCTCGGCGTGCCGCTGGTCGGCACGGCCGCCGCGGCCGGGCTCATCCTCTACTTCGTCTGCGCCCTCTACACCCACCTGCGCGTCAGCGACTTCTCGCCGACGTTCTTCCTGGCGATCGGGTTTCTCGGGCTGGCGGCGGCCACGCTGGCGCTGGACCTCCTGAGGTGAACAGGCGGCTACGAGTCTGCCGTGGCCAGCTCGGACAGGTTCATCGCCATCGCGTGGTGGACCGCGGGGACCCAGTCCAGCGCGCGCAGGGCCGTGTTGCGCAGGGAGCGCAGCGGGCCGTTGCCGACCGTCGCGATCCTCGTCATCCGGTGGGTGAAGGCGACCACGTCCTCGGCGACGGGACGGCGCTCGGTCCCGTACGTGTCCAGGATCGTCTCGGGAGCGCCGTCGCGCAGCACGGCGGTGAGCTTCCCGGCCAGGGAGAGGGCGTCCTGGATGCCGGTGTTCATGCCCTGGCCGCCGGCCGGGCTGTGGACGTGGGCCGCGTCGCCGGCCAGGAAGATCCGGCCCGTCCGGTAGCGCTCGGCCAGGCGGTGGTGGACGCGGAACCGCGAGCTCCAGACGAGGTCCGTGACCGTGGCCGGCTGGGTACGCGGCCCGCGGGTGTCGAGGAGCGACTGGATGTCGGCGACGCCGGGACGCTCCGGAGCCTCCTCGACCGTCGCGACGATCCGGTGGCGGCCGCCCGGCAGCGGCGCGACGACGGTCACGCCTTCGGGGGCGAAGTAGAGAGCGACCTCGTCGGTGGGGCCCGCCCAGTCGAGGCGGACGTCGGCCAGCACGAACGACTGGGCGTAGGTGTCGCCCGTGAACGCGATCCCGGCCTGCTCGCGTACCGTGCTGTGCATGCCGTCGGCGCCGACGGCGTACGAGGCGCGGATCCGGCGGCCGTCGGACGTCGTGGCGGTGACCCCGGTGTCGGTCTGCTCGACGGCCGTGACCTCATACGGGCGGTGGACGGCGCCGCCCGCGGCCCGGAGCCGGTCCAGCAGCACCTGCTCGGTGATGTCCTGGGGCACCAGCAGCGTGTACGGGAAGTCGGTCGGCAGCTTGTCGAAGGCCACGGTCAGCAGGACCCGGTCGCGGTCGCGTACGGTGAAGCGGGGCACGGTGACCCCCCTCGACACCAGCTCGTCGCTGACGTCGATCGCCCGCAGCACCTCCAGGGTGCGGGCGTGCACGACCGCGGCCCGCGAGGTGTTGGCGCCGCTCGCCGCCTTGTCCACCAGGACGGCGTCCACGCCCTGCCGGGCCAGCGAGGTGGCCAGGGCCAGGCCGGCCGGGCCCGCGCCGACGATCAGGACGTCCGTGCCGGCCGGAAGTTGTGCGTTCATACCGCCAGATCCCCTTGTCTCAGTAGTAGTTGCGCATCAGTTCGGTCGCCCAGGCCGGCTGTACGGTCTCGCCCTGCGGCCCGAACTCCGCCATGTAGGGCTTGAGATCGAGGACCGGGCTGCCGTCGATGGCGTCCAGACCGCGTACGCGCACGTCGAGGCCGTCCACGGCGAGCAGGCGGCAGCGGGAGACCCCCAGCCTGTTCGGCCGGTTCTTGGCCCGCTGCGCGAAGATGCCCACCGGCGGCCAGTCCGGATTGCCCCTCGGCCGGCGGGCCGCGGTGTGCACCGACTCCGGGTCCACCAGGTGGAAGAGGAACACCACCTCCAGGTGCGAGAACGCGTCCAGCCCCGCCAGGGAGTCCGGCCGGAAGCGCGTCCCGTCGAGGCGGATCAGCGCTTCCTCGGTGTTCCAGTCGTCGTCGTACGCCTCGGTGCGCCCGCCCACGACGGTGCCCACCGGTTGCAGGGTGACGGCGTGCTCCACGGCTTCCTCCAATGTCGGGTTTCCGCTCACGACCGTACGGGCCGGGGCTCGCGGGTGAATAAGTCACGATGACCGGGTTGCTCGCGGGCGGCGGAGGCCGCTTAGGTAAGGTCGGGGCATCATGATCGGGCGAAATGCCGAGATCGCCCTCATCAGCGGGCTGATCGCCGAGTCCGGGACCGGCCGGGGCAATGCCGTCGTCGTGTACGGAGAGGCCGGGATCGGCAAGTCGGCGCTGCTGGCGGAGGCCGCGCGGGCGGCGGGCGACGACGTGCTGGTGCTGCGGATCACCGGCGTGGAGGCCGAGGCCGAGCTGCCCTTCGCCGCCCTGCACCTGCTGCTGCGGCCGGCCCGGCACCTCGTCGCGGGGCTTCCCGAGGCGCAGCGGGCCGCCCTGCTCGGCGCGTTCGGCGAGACCCAGGGCGGGGCCCAGGACCGCTTCCTCGTCGGGCTCGCGGTGCTGACCCTGCTCGCCGAGCTCGCCGAGGAACGGCCCCTGCTGTGCCTGATCGACGACGTGCAGTGGCTGGACCGCGCGTCGGCGGACGCGCTGGTGTTCGCGGCGCGCAGGCTGGGGGCCGAGCGGATCACCATGATCCTGGCCGCCCGTGACGACGGTGCGCAGCCGCCCGTGCAGGGTGTCCCGGAGCTGCGGCTCGCCGGTCTCGGCCGGGCGGACTGCGAGCGGCTGCTCGCCGGGTCGGCCGCCGATCTGGTGCCCGAGGCGCGGGACCGGGTGATCGAGGAGGCCGAGGGCAACCCGCTCGCGCTCCTGGAGTTCGCCGCGGCCCTCGTCCCCGAGCAGCGGGCGGGCCGGCTGGCTCCGCTGCCCCTGCAGGCGCCCAGGCTCCCCCTGCCCGGACGGCTCGAACAGTCGTTGCGCGCCGCCATCCGGCGGCTCCCCGAAGCCACGCAGCTGCTGCTCCTGGTCGCCGCGGCCGAGGGCTCGGGCAGCCTTGAGCTGGTCCTGCGGGCCGCGGAGGGCTTCGGGGCCGGGCTGCCCGACCTGGAGCCGGGCGAGCGCCACCACCTGGTGCAGATCTCCGACGGCCGGCTGCGCTTCCGCCATCCCCTGGTCAAGACCGCGGCGTACCACGAGGCGCCGCTCGCCCGGCGGGTGGCCGCCCATCGCGCGCTGGCGGACGCCCTCCACGGCGACGAGCACGCCGACCGCAGGGCCTGGCACCTGTCCGCCGCCGCCGTCGGTCCCGACGAGGAGATCTCGGACGTGCTGGCGGCGGCCGGAGAGCGGGCCCGGCAGCGGGGCAGCCACGCGTCGGCGGCGACCGCGTACGAGCGGGCGGCGCAGCTGACCGTCGATCAGGGCCGGCGGGCCCGCCGGCTGGCCGCCGCCGCCGAGTCGGCGATGGGGGCCGGGCAGCTGGCCCGCGCCGGCGCCGCGGCCGACCGGGGCCGGCGGCTGACCGGGGACCCCGTGGTGCTGGCCCGGCTGGTCGCCGTGCGGGCCGCGGTCGACTCCGAGCACGGCAGCCCGACGCCGGCGGCGCTGATCGACGCGGCCGCCGGCATCGCCCGCACCGCGCCGGCCGACGCCGCGTCCCTGCTCGCGACCGCCGCCGCCGAGGCCTGGTTCGCCGGTGACCACGCCGCGCTCGGGCGGGCCGCGGAGCTGCTGGAATCCGTCGTGCCCGGCGACGACCCCGTGGCCGGAACGGTGCGCGGCATGGAGCGGGTGGCCGCTGGCGACCCGGCCGCGGGGCTGCCGCTCATGCGCGCCGCCGTCTCGCCGCGCGCCGCCACGGACCCGGTCGCCGGCACGTACGCGGTGTTCGGCGCGTTGATGACCGGCGACGACGAGGCGGCCTGCGAGCTGGCCGCGGCCCGCGTGGCCGCCTGCAGGGAGCAGGGCCTGATCGGCGCGCTGCCGCATGCTCTGCAGCTCCTCACCCAGGCGCAGCTCCTGCGGGGAAGGCACGCGGAGGCGGCGGAGTCGGGCGCCGAGGCCTGGCGGATCGCCCACGACACAGGGCAGGCGGGGCGGCTGCGGCATCTGCACGGCATCCTGGCGTGGCTCGCCGCCGTCGAGGGTGAGGACGACACGTGCGTACGGCTCGCCGGCCAAGCCGACGGCGCCGCGCGGGAACGCCACGGATCGGGCTGGGGCGGTTGCGCGCTGATCCTGCTCGACCTGGTACGAGCCCGTTACGAGGCGGCGGCCGAGCGGATGGCGCGGATCCTCGACGGCCCGCTCGGTCACACCGTGATCGTCACCTTCGCCATGGCCGACCACGTCGAGGCCTGCGCCCGGCTGGGCGACCCGGGCCGGGCGTCGGAGGCGTTCGCCCGGTTCGACGCCTGGGCGGCGGCCAGCGGACGGCCGGGCGCCGCCGCCGTCGCGCATCGCTGCCGCGCTCTCCTCGCCCCGCGCGGCGAGGCCGAGGCCCACTACAGCGCGGCGCTCGAGTGGCACGCCCGGGGCGGGCGGGTGTTCGAGCACGCCAGGACGGAGCTGCTGTACGGCGAATGGCTGCGGCGGGCCCGCCGGCGCTCCGACGCCGGGGCGCAGCTGCGCTCGGCGATGGGCCGCTTCGCCGCGCTGGGCGCCGCACCCTGGGCCGAACGGGCCCGTACGGAGCTGGCCGCGACCGGCGCCCGCGCCGACCTGCCGGAGCTCGGCGTGGCGGCGAAACCGCTCGACGCGCTGACCCCTCAGGAGCTGCAGGTCGTCCGGCTCGCCGCGACGGGCGCCACGAACCGGCAGATCGGCGCCCAGCTCTTCCTCAGCCCGCGGACGGTGGGATTCCACCTGTACAAGGCGTACCCGAAGCTGGGGATCTCCTCGCGCGCCGACCTGGCGGACCTCGACCTGGGCCGTCCCGCCTAGGGCCGGCGCCCCGACCGTACGATCACCGTCACCAGCAGGGCCAGGGCGAACGCCGCGCCCAGCATGAAGAGGCCGAACCCGGCCAGCAGGTTCCAGTTACCCAGGTCCGACAGGACCGGGAGAGTGGGGTCCACGTAGTACAGGACGATCCACGCGACGCCGACGAACCAGGACACGCCCATTGCCGCGGCCAGGCGGCGGGCCAAGCGATTGGTCGGCGCTACACGGGCTTGAAGATCGGACACCGGCATCACCCCTGTTCGGTGGATCCAGCGTAACGCGATCAGGAGCAGAGCAGGCGGGCGATCGTCAGGTCGGTGATGAGGACGTTGACCCAGCCGCCCTCGATCGCGGCCTTGATCGCGGAGAGCTTGCGCATGCCGCCCGCGACCCCGACCCGGCGTTCGACGGCGCGGAAGGTCGGCGCGTCGATGCCGATGACGCGCTGGTCGAAGCCCGAGTCGACGGGTTTGCCGGTCGTGTCGAAGAAGTGCAGGCAGACGTCGCCGACGGCGCCGAGCCCGCGCAGCTCCTCCTGGTCGGCCTGGCTGACCGCGTTGCCGCTGCTGAGCAGCAGGGGCGAGGGCTCCAGGCTGCCGATGCCGACCAGCACGACGGTCAGGTCGTGCCACTGCGCCTGCACGTCCTTCACGCTGGGGTCCTCCAGCAGCGCGTCGCGGATCGCGGTGGTCGCGACCACGCCGGGCAGGGGCACGAAGATCGGCCGGGCGTAGGTGAGGTTGGCCAGGCGGGCGACCAGCCGGGTGGCGTGCACCTGCGCCTCGGGGCTGCCGACCCCGCCGACCAGCTGGATGACGCGGTCGGCGACCTGGGAGTTCTTCTGCGGCAGGCGTTCGACCGTGGCGAGCAGGGTCTCGCTCCAGGACGAGATGCCGATCACGTCGCCGCCGGTGAAGGTGACGCCGAGGTATGCCGCGGCCGCCGAGGCCAGCGGCGGGATCACGTCGTCCTGGTAGTCCTCGACGTCCACGACCACGGCGTCGCGCAGCCCGTAGCGCCGCTGCAGCTCCTCCTCCAGCTCGGTGTGCACCCCTTCGGGGAGCGTGACCACCGTGCGGACCATGCCCCGCGTGACCGCCTCCTTGAGCAGGCGGGACACGCGGGGCTGGGAGATGTTGAGCGTGGCGGCGATCTCGGGCTGGCGCATGTTCTGCTCGTGGTACATGCGCGCGACCCGGGCCAGGAGGCGCAGGTGATCCTTGGTCGTGTCGCGCCTGCGTTCCGCGTTCTGGACCACCGCGTACTCCTTTCTATTCACTCCTGAATGAAGCCTATTGTCCGAACCACCGTGACGGAGACCCCGGCGGGGTCACTTCCTGGCGAACACCCCGAACTCGTCGGCGTTGTCGGCCGTGACGAGCTCGCAGTCGATGGACTGCTTCTCGTCCTTGCCCGTCTTGCCGGTCTTGATGAACTGGTCGGCCTGGTCCACGGCGCTGGTGGCGCCGAGCGCGGCGGGCTGCAGCCCGGTGGCGTGCATCTCGCCCGCCTTGATGGCGGCGATGGCGTCGGGGCTGCCGTCGAAGCCGACGACCACGACCTTCTTCAGCAGTCCAGCGGCCTTCAGCGCCGCGACCGCGCCCAGGGCCATGGTGTCGTTGCCGGCGATGACGCCCTGGATGTCGCGGCTCTTCTGGATGATGGTCTCCATCTTGGTGAACGCCTCCTGCTGGTCCCAGTTGGCGCTCTCCTTGGCCACCGGCTTCATGTCCGGGTACTGGGAGATCACGTCGGCGAAGCCCTTGGAGCGGACGCTGGCGTTGGTGTCGGACTCCTTGCCGACCAGCTCGACGTAGTTGCCCTTGCTCTTCATGGCCTCCACGAACGACTGCGCGACCAGCTGGGCGCCCTGGGAGTTGTTGGAGACGATCTGGGCCTTGGCGACGCCGGTGGCGTTGATCTCCCGGTCGATCAGGAAGACCGGGATGCCGCCCTGCGCGGCCTTGCGGACCGGCCCGATGGAGGCGTCGGCTCCCGCGTTGTCCAGGATGATCGCCTTGGCCTGGCGGGAGATGGCGGCGTCGATCAGCTCGCTCTGCTTGTTGGGGTCGTCGTCGTGGGAGGCCACGGACGTCTGGTAGCCGAGCTTCTCGGCCTGCGCCTTGGCCGCCTCCGCCTCGGCCTTGAAGAACGGGTTGTCGTGCGACGGGGTGATGATCGCGATCAGGCCGCCGGCGGCCGCGGCGCCGCTGCTCGCGGACGCGCTGGTGGCGGGTTGTTCCGCGCTACCGCAGGCGGCCAGCGTGGTGCAGCCGAGAAGGACGGACAGGGCCAAAGTGACGATGCGGGTGGGGGGCATGGTGTCTCCTTGTCGTTCAGTCGTGCTTCTTGCTTGCGGCGACCGCCGCCGCGGCGGCTCCCCGTCGCTTGAACCGCTGCTGGCCCTGGTCGAGCATCACGGCGAGGATGATGACCGCGCCCTTGATGAGGATCTGCCAGAACGTCGACACGCCCAGGATCACCAGGCCGTCGGCGAGGAAGCCGATGACGAACGCGCCGACCAGGGTGCCGCGCACGGTTCCCCGGCCACCGCTGAGCGCGGCGCCCCCGATGACCACCGCCGCGATGGCGTTGAGCTCGTACGTCTCCCCGGCCTGCGGGGCGGCCGAGGTGAGCTCCGAGGCGATGATGAGCCCGGCGACCGCCGCGCAGGCCCCGGAGATCACGTACACGATCGTCTTGACCCGCCGGATCGGCACGCCGGACAGGTCCGCGGCCCGCTCGTTGCCGCCGGTGGCGTAGAGCCAGCGGCCGAACGGGGACTTGGCCAGCAGCAGCACGGCCGCCACGGCCAGCAGGATCATGATCCAGATGGAGGTGGGCAGGCCGAGCGGCCGCCCGCTGCCGAGCAGCTCGAAGCCGGTGTTGCCGAGCGCCGGGTTGCCGCCCAGGTTGGGGTAGGTGGCGCCGTTGGAGATGAGCATCGCCGCGCCGCGGGCCACGTACAGCATGCCGAGCGTGGCGATGAACGGCGCCACGTTGAAGCGGGTGACGAGGACCCCGTTGATCAGGCCGACCGCCATGCCGACCGCGACGCACAGCACGATCACCACCCACACCGGCGGGTAGGCGATCACGCCGCCGACGTGCAGACCCTGCAACAGCTCACCGGCGACCACCCCGGACAGGCCCACGATGGAGCCGACGGACAGGTCGATGCCGCCCTTGAGGATGACCAGCAGCATGCCGAGCGCGATCACGCCGTTGATGGCGACGTGCTTGGTCATCGTGATCAGGTTGGGGACGGTGAGGAAGGAGTCCGACAGCAGGCCGAAGATGACGATGAGCACGGCGAGCGCGATGAAGGCGCGCAGCTCGAAGGCCACGTTCAGCAGCGAGAGTCGGCGGGCCCGGGTGGCGGCCGGCTCGGGGGCCGCGGTGGTCGCCGTCGCCGTCATGACGAACCGTCCTGGGCTCCGCCGTCGGACACGCGCATCAGTTCCTCCCTGGTCAGCCCCCCTCGCCCGAGCTCGCCACGCCGAAACTCGCCGACGAGGATGCCGCGGGCGAGCACGAGCAGCCGGTCGGGGATGTGCAGGGCCTCTTCGGCGTCGGATGTGGTGAACAGCACGGCCAGGCCCCGCCTGGCCTGGGCCGCCATCAGCTCGAAGATGTCGGCCTTGGCGCCCACGTCCACGCCGCGGGACGGCTCGTCCAGCAGCAGGACGCGCGGCCCGGTCAGCAGCGCCTTTCCGATGATCACTTTCTGCTGGTTGCCGCCGCTCAGCGACCCGATGGCCGCCTGGGCGCCGCTGGTCTTGACGGTGACGTCGGCGATGGTGCGGGTGACGGCGGCGCGCTCGCGCTCCTGGGAGACGAACAGGCCGCGGACGAACGTGCCGAGCGCGGCCAGGGACAGGTTCTGCCCGACCGACATGGTCTGCACGAGCCCGTCGCGCTGGCGGTCCTCGGGCACCAGCACCACGCCCCGCTCGATGCGGTCGCGGATCCCGGCCTCGTGCAGGGGCGCGCCGTCCAGCAGGACCTCGCCGGAGGACGGCCGCAGGCGGCCCGCCAGCGTCTCCAGCAGCTCGGTGCGCCCGGAGCCCATCAGCCCGTAGACGCCGACGATCTCGCCCGCGCGCACGCTGAGCGACAGCCCGTTCACGGCCAGCCGGTCGGGGACGGCAGGGTCGGCCACGGTGAGCCGGCGGACGGCCAGCGCCTCCTCGCCGAGCACCGGCTCCCGGCTGGGGAACAGCGTGTCCTGGTCGCGGCCGACCATCTGCTCGACGATCCAGCGGATGTCGACCTCGTCGGCCCGGGCCGTGGCGACCAGCCGCCCGTCGCGCAGCACCACGACGTCGTCGGCGATCTCCAGCGCCTCGTCCAGGTGGTGGGAGATGTAGACGACGGCGACGCCCGCGGCGGTCAGCTCCCTGATCACCCGGAAGAGCACATCGACCTCGGGCGCGGTCAGGGCCGAGGTCGGCTCGTCCATGATGAGGACGCGGGCCTGCTGCAGCAGCGCGCGGGCGATCTCCACCAGCTGCTGCTGGCCGAGCCGCAGGTCGCCGACGAGCCGGTCCGGGTCGACGTCCTCCTCCAGCCGGTGCAGGACCGCGGCCGTGGCCTCGCGCTGCGCCTTGCGGTCGATGGAGCCGTACGCGGTGCGGACCTCGCGGGCCAGGAACAGGTTGTCCTGGATGCTGAGGTTGGGGCAGAGGCTGAGCTCCTGGTGGATGATGGAGATGCCCTGGTCGGCCGCGTCGCGGGAGGAGTGCAGCCGCACGGGCCGCCCGTCCAGCTCGACGTGGCCGGTGGTGGGCCGCTCGATCCCGGCCAGGATCTTCATCAGGGTCGACTTGCCGGCGCCGTTCTCGCCGAACAGCGCGGTCACGCGGCCGGGCGCCACGTCGAAGTCGACGCCCTTGAGCGCGTGCGTGCCGCCGTACACCTTGGTGACCTCACCGGCCCGCAGGATGGGGCCGGTCATGAGATCGCCACCGGCGTGATCGTCACGGTCTGGGGGGTGAGCAGGGTGAACGCCCCGGTGACGGAGATCTGCTTGCCCTCCAGCCCGGCCGCGTCCAGCCCTTTGAGCAGCTTGTCGCGCAGCTGGTTGTTCAGGGCGGTGGCGGCGTCGGCGTACTCCACCTGGTTGGTGAACTGGCCGAACGTGATGAATCCCACCGCGTCGCGCAGCGCGGTGCCGTTGATGGCGGGTCCGATCTGTACGGAGACCCGGGTGCCGTCCGGCAGGCCCTTGACGGTGACGGGCAGCAGCCCGGACCTGGCCGCGCCGGCCTCGCCCGTCACCTTGACGGCGAAGGTGTAGGGGCCGGTGCCCTGGCGCTTGCCGTACTTCTGGCTCGCGGCGTCCTTGTCGGCGGCCAGGGCGTCGAGCAGGACGGGCAGGTCGACGGCGGCGCTCTTGACGGCGGGGACGATCTTGGCCTCGTAGTTCTGGGCCCCGAACGCGGCCGGGTCGAACTTCTTCGGAGCCGCCGCGGCCGCGGTCTCGGCGGTCCGGTACTCGGTGCTGACGGCCATGAGGACGACCAGCACGGCGACGGCCGCGGTGGTGATCCAGCGGATCGGGACGCGCCGACGGGGGGTCGGCGCCGTTGCTGTCATGTGCTGCTCCCTTCACCGGAGGGGCGGGATCTGCGCACGGCCTCGTGCCAGGCGGCCTTCCTGGCCGCGCGGTCCGTCTCGTCCAGGGCGGGCTCGAACCGGTCCGCGGGTCGCGGGCGCCGTTCCAGCTCGCCGAGCGTCCACAGCTTGGCCGCGAGCCCGGCGGCGTCGGCCACGCCGAGGCATGACAGGTCGTGCTCGCCGGAGCGGGCGACGGCCCGGCCGCTGACGTCGGCCTGGAACTGCATCAAGCGGGCGCTGCGGGTGAGCCCGCCGTCGGCCATGAGCACGCTCACCTGGCCGACGGCCTGATCGACGGCGGCCACCACGTCCTCGACCTGGAAGGCGACCGCCTCCAGGGCGGCGGCGACGAGCTGGGCCCGGCGGGTGGCGAGCGTCAGCCCGATGATGACGGGGCTCGCGTCCGGGTCCCACCAAGGGGCGCCGAGGCCGCCGAAGGCGGGCACGAAGTGGACGTTGCCCGGGTCTGCGGCCTCGGCCAGCAGCACGTCGGCGGGCACGTCGAACAGCTCCGCCAGCCAGCTGACGGTGCGACCGGTCGCGCGGATGTTGCCCTCGACGGCATGAACAGGACCGTCCCCGAGGTCCCAGGCGATGCTGCGGCACAGGCCGGGCGCCTCCGGAGGGCCGCCGATGGCCATCACCGAGGAGCCGGTGCCGTAGGTGGCCTTCACCACCCCGGGCCGCCAGCCGGCGTGGGCGAACATCGCGGCGTGCGAGTCGCCCATGACCGCCAGCACCGGCACCCCGTCGGGCAGCGGCGCGAGGTCGCGGACGACGGGGAAGGCGCCGCAGGAGGCGACGACCCGCGGCAGCACCTCGGCCGGCACCCCGAACAGCTCCAGCAGCCGCGGGTCCCACTCCCCGGTCGCGACGTCGAGCAGCTGGGTGCGCGAGGCGTTGCCGACCTCGATGACGTGCTCGCCGCCCAGGCGGCTGAGCAGCCAGGAGTCGACGGTGCCCAGGCACAGCTCGCCCGCCCGGGCCCGGCGCCGGTCCGGATCGTACGCGTCGAGCAGCCAGCGGGCCTTGAGCGCGGAGAACATCGGGTCCAGCGGCATCCCGCTCACCGACCGCACCAGGCCGGCGGCGCCGGTGGCGGCCAGCTCGTGGCACTGGGCGGCGGTCCGCTGGTCCTGCCAGCTGATCAGCGGCCCGACCGGCTCGCCGGTGCGGCGCTCCCACAGCACCAGCGACTCGCGCTGGTTGCTGAACCCCACGCCGGCGACCCGGGCGGCCTGCTCGGGGCCGACGCACTCGGCGACCGCCCGCCGCACGCTCTGCCACAGCTCGTCGGCGGACTGCTCGACCCAGCCGGGGCGGGGCTGGCTCTCGGCCACCGGTACGACGGCGCGGGAGACGACGCGGCCGCCCTCGTCCACGAGCAGCGCCTTGGTGGAGCTGGTGCCCTGGTCGATGGCCAGGATGAGCGGGCTAGCCATGGCGCAGCAGGTCTTTGACGGCGCTGACGATGCCGTCGGCGGACAGGCCGAAGTGGTCGAGCAGGAAGGCGGTGTCGCCGGTGGGGGCGAACACGCGGGGCACGCCGAGGATGCGCATGGGGACGGGGTGGCGGGTGACGACGGTGGCGGCGACGGCCGCGCCGAGCCCGCCGCTGATGGTGGCCTCCTCGGCCGTGACGATGCCGCGGGTCTCCCGCGCGGCGGCCACGATGGCCTCCTCGTCCAGCGGGTCGAGGAAGGGCATGTTGAGGACCCGCAGGTAGACGCCTTCCTCGCGGAGCCGGGCGGCCGCCTGCAGCGCGCGGGAGGTCAGCGAGCCGATGGCGATCACCGTGGCGTCGTCGCCGTCGGCGAGCAGCACCGCCCTGCGCGGCTCGAAGGGCGCGCCCTCGGGCGTGACCACGGGCACCTTGAACCTCGGGATGCGCACGTAGCTGGGCCTGCCTGAGGCCGCCGCCCAGCGGATGGCGGCGCGGGTCTGGACGGAGTCGGCCGGGACGATCACGTCGAGCCCGGCGACCGCGCGCATCCAGGACAGGTCCTCGATCGAGTGGTGGGTGGGGCCGAGCTCGCCGTAGGCCATGCCCGGGCTCTGCCCGCAGAGCACGACGTGCGCCTCGCTGTAGGCGACGTCGGCCTTGATCTGCTCCAGGGCGCGGCCGGTGAGGAACGGCGCCGCCGCGCACACGAACGGGATCTTGCCGGCGTTGGCCAGCCCCGCGCCGACTCCGACGAGGTCCTGCTCGGCGATGCCGACGTTGATCAGCCGGTCGGGGAAACGCTCCCGGAAGCCGACGAGGTTGCTGGAGCCCACGGAGTCGTTGCAGACGGCCACGATCCGCTCGTCCTCGGCGGCCAGGGCCAGGAGCTCCGCGGCGAAGTCCTGGCGGCAGTCGAAGGCGGTCTGCTGGTCGGTCACGGTCATCGTGCCAGCTCCGCGAGGGCCGCTTCGACCTGGTCGGGGCTCGGCACCTTGTGGTGCCACTCCACGCGGTCCTCCATGAACGACACTCCCTTCCCCTTGATCGTGTGGGCGATGACGGCGACCGGCCTGCCGGTCGACGAGCCGCTCATCGCCTGCAGGAGGGCGAGGTGGTCGTGCCCGTCGACCTCGCGTACCTCCCAGCCGAAGCTGCGCCATTTGTCGTCCAGCGCCCCCAGGGCGTTGGTGTCCTCCGTCCTCGCGCCCTGCTGCAGCCGGTTGCGGTCGATGACGGCGGTCAGCGACGACAGGCCGTGGTGGGCGGCCGCCATGGCCGCCTCCCAGTTGCTGCCTTCCTGCAGCTCCCCGTCGCCGAGCACGACGAACGTGCGCCAGTCAGCGCCGTCGAGCTTGGCGGCCAGCGCGCACCCGGTGGCCACGGGCAGGCCGTGCCCGAGCGCGCCGGTGTTGGTCTCGATGCCGGGGACCTTGATGCGGTTGGGGTGACCGTTGAGCGCCGACAGCGGGGCCATGAAGGTGTCCAGCTCGGCCTCGGGGAAGAAGCCGCAGTGGGAGAGGGTCGAGTACAGGGCGGCGGCGCAGTGTCCCTTGCTCAGCACGAAACGGTCGCGCCCGCTCCACCGCGGACGTTCCGGATCGACGGACAACACGCCGTAGAAGCAGGTGACCAGGATGTCGGTGACCGACAGGTCACCCCCGACGTGCCCCATCTGGGCACGGTCGATCATGCGGATGATGCTCCGGCGCACCTCCGTGGCCAGATGGTCCAGCTCCGCGGCCGCGGCGTGCCGGTCGGCCCGGCGAATCCGCTCGGCCGCCTGGCGATAGACGGCCGAACGCGTCGGATCGGCAGCCAGCAACGACATCACCGCGCCACGCCTTGAATATCTATTCCAATATGACTAGGCATATTTTGAAGCTAAGGCCGCCATCGCGTTCATGTCAATGAGGTGCGGAAGCTTGCGACTCGCCTGCTTCTTGACGGCTGTATGTCGCCGACGTTACATTCCGCTCGAATAGACAGGCGGTATTGAATAGCTATTCAATCGCCTCCAGCCCTCTGGAGAGGCAATGAACATCCCAAGCAAAGCGGCAGCTCTGGCAGCGTCTGCGCTGCTCCTGACCGCCTGCAGCGGCCGAGTCCAAGACAACACCAGCGCGACCAGCGGGGGGCAGGTCAAGCTGAGCTGGTGGATGGTCACGCAGAACGCGGACACGGCAAACGCCGCGTTCAAGTCGATTATCGGCGACTTCGAGAAGCAGAACCCGAACATCAAGGTAGATCTTCAGTACCGCGCGGTGGATGCGCACAAGGACGCGCTGCGCACCACGGCCGGCAGTAGTTCCGGCCCGGACATCTACTACAACTGGGCCGGGCCCGGCCTCGGCGGCGAGCTCGTCAAGTCGGGCGTGAGCCTCGACCTGAGCAAGTACTACGAGCAGTACAAGTGGGCCGACCGGTTCAACCCGTCGACCCTGGCGGCGTACAAGCAGTACGGCGGTTACCACGGCGTGCCCTGGACGCAGCGCACCGAGGTCGTCTACTACCACAAGGACCAGTTCGCCAAGGCGGGCATCAGCGCGCCGCCCACCACGTACCAGGAGTGGGCCACGGCGGCGCAGAAGCTCAAGGACGCCGGGCTCACGCCGATCACCATGGGCGGCAAGGACAACTGGCACGTCATGCGCCTGCTGGACACGTTCATCGAGACCAACTGCGGCGCCGAGCTGGGCGACAAGCTCAACACGCGCGCGACGAGCTGGGCCGGGCAGCCGTGCGTGGACAAGTCCTTCGAGCAGCTCAAGCAGTGGTCGGGCAACTACTTCAACAAGGGCTTCGCCGGCCTGCCGGTGGCCGAGGCGGGCGCGATGTTCCACTCGGGCAAGTCGGCCATGCAGCTCGAGGGCGACTGGTTCACCCAGCAGAACATCGACGCCGGCGACGACCAGAACAACGTGGGCGTCTTCCCGATGCCCACGGGCACCGACCGGCTCTACGGCTTCTCCGAGGGCATGTACATCAGCAAGTCGAGCAAGCACCCGGACGAGGCCGCCAAATTCCTGGACTTCTTCACCTCCGCCGCAGTGGAGGGCAAGTACCTGGGCGTCTTCTCCTCGGTCCCGGTGAACAAGGAAACCAAGGGGGAGAACCCGCTCGCGCCGATCAACACGCAGATCGCCGAGCTGACCGGCAAGGCCAAGGGGTTCTTCCTCAACAACGACCAGAACTTCTCCACCGACGTGACGACCGAGTACTGGCGCATCCAGAACGGGGTCACCAGCGGCTCGATCGCCCCCAAGGAGGCGGGCGCGCTGCTGCAGAAGTTCATCGACACCCATAAGGACTGACCAGCCGTGACCGGCCGGGGGGACCGCTCCCCGGCCGGTCCGATCACCCGAGGAGGAGCGGCCTTGGCCACCGTGTCCACCGCCCCGACCACGTCACGACCCACCCACCCCTCGCACCGCCCCCGCACGCCACGCCGCGGCCTGCCCGTCCTGGGCGCGCTGCCGTTCCTGGCGCCCGCGCTGGCGCTCTACGGGATCTTCCTGCTGTTCCCCATCGTCTCGGCGATCTACCTCAGCTTCGTGCGGTGGAACGGCTTCCCCACCGTGCCGCAGATCTGGGCCGGACTGGCGAACTACCAGGACATCTTCACCAACGACACGGTCTTCCACACCGCCCTGCGCAACAGCGTCATCTGGGTCGTGCTCTCGCTCGTCGTGCCCACGGTGCTCGCCCTGCTGCTCGCCCTGGCGCTCAACAACCGGCTCCTCGGCCGCAACCTGCTGCGCTCGGCGTTCTACATCCCGGCCGTGCTGGCCTCGATCGCCGTGGCGACCATGTGGACGTGGATCTACAACCCGAACTCCGGCCTGGTCAACAGCACGTTGACGTCCCTCGGCCTGTCGTCGTGGATCCAGGACTGGCTCGGCGACCCGCAGATCGCCCTCTACTCCGTCTTCGTCGCCTTCGTCTGGCAGACGACGGGCTTCTCCATGGTGCTGTTCCTGGCCGGGCTGCAGACGGTGCCGGCCGACCTGGTCGAGGCGGCCAAGCTCGACGGCGCCTCCGCCTGGCAGACCTTCCGGAACGTCACCCTCCCGGCGCTGCGGCCGACCTTCACCGTCGTCCTGGTGCTCACCGTGATCAGCTCGCTCAAGGTGTTCGACCTCATCGTCGGCATGACCAACGGCGGCCCGGCCCAGTCGAGCCAGGTGCTGGCCCTGTGGTCCTACAGCCAGTCGTTCATCAACCACAACTTCGGAGGGGGCAACGCGCTGGCCGTCGTGCTCCTCGTGATCACCCTGGCGCTCGTCCTGCCGTACCTGATGTGGACCTTGAAGGAGGACGAGCGATGAACGCGGTCCGCCGTGCCAACTACCCGCTCATCGGGCTGTGGATCGCGCTGGTCGTCTGCGCGCTCATCTGGCTCGCGCCGTTCGCCTTCATGGTGCTGACCTCGCTGAAGTCCACGGCCGACATCGGCCGCTCGTCCGTCTGGGCGCTGCCGGAGGTATGGCGGTGGGACAACTACACCGCCGCCGCCGAGCGGGGCGAGCTGTGGACCGTGGCCAAGAACAGCGCCTACATCGCGCTCATCAAGGTGCCGCTCGGCCTGATGATCTCGGCCGCGGCGGCGTTCGCCATCGCGCGGCTGCGCTTCAAGCGGCAGCGGATCCTGCTCATCGTGATCACTCTGGGCGCGATGGTGCCGGTGCAGGTCGCCATCGCCCCGATGTTCACCACGCTGTCCAGCATGGGGCTGCTGAACTCCACGAACGGGATCATCCTGCCCTACCTGGCCTTCGGCATCCCGTCCCAGGTGTTCTTCCTGTACGGGTTCTTCCGCTCCCTGCCCCGCGAGCTCGACGAGGCCGCCCGCATCGACGGCTCGGGGAACTGGCGCCTGTTCGTAAGGGTGATCCTGCCGCTGGCCAAGCCCGCGCTGGCCGCGCTGTTCATCCTGGACTTCGTCGCCACCTGGAACGAGTACGGGATGGCCCTGGTGCTGCTGCAGGACCAGGACGCGCGTACGGTGCCACTGGCGCTGCAGGCCTTCCAGTCGCAGTTCGCCTCGAACTACGGGCAGCTCAACGCCTTCATCATCATGTCCATCCTCCCGGTCCTCATCGTCTATCTGATGTTCCAGCGCTTCTTCACACAAGGCGCCCTCGCCGGCGCGATCAAGGGATAGGAGACCACTCCGTATGGCAGCAGAACCACTGTTCGGCGCCGGGCTCTGGCACTTCGGGCAGTTCCGCGACCGCTACGCCACGGACGGGTACGGCCCGCCCGTCTCCACGCTGGAGGCGATCGACCGCGCGGGCCAGGTCGGCAGCCTGTCCGTGGTCGACATCAACTACCCCTTCAACCCCGCCGACCTCGACGTGGACCAGCTGGAAGACCGGCTGAAGGCCAACGGGCTGCGGGCCATCGCGCTGACGCCGGAGATCTACACCAGGAAGTTCGCCCGCGGCGGCTTCACCAACCCCGACCCCGAGATCCGGCGCGCGGCCATCGAGCTGGTCAGCGAGTCCGCCGACCTGGCCCGCCGCCTCGGCTGCGACTACGTCAAGCTCTGGCCCGGCCAGGACGGCTGGGACTACCCCTTCCAGGCCGACTACAAGGCGCTGTGGCAGATGTCCATCGACGCCGTCCGCGAGCTGGCCCAGCGCCACCCCGACCTGCGCTTCGCCATCGAGTACAAGCCGCGCGAGCCGCGTAACCGCATGACCTTCTCCTCGGCCGCCCGCACCCTGCTGGCCATCGAGAAGATGGACGTGCCCAACGTCGGCATCCTGCTGGACTTCGGCCACTCCCTGTACGGCCTCGAGTCCCCGGCCGACGCGGCCCAGCTCATCCTCGAACACGACCGGCTCTACGCCATCGACGTCAACGACAACTTCCGCGGCTGGGACGACGACATGGTCGTCGGCTCCATCCACCTCGTCGAGACCTTCGAGTTCTTCCACACCCTGCGCCAGGCCGGCTGGCAGGGCGTCTGGCAGCTCGACCAGTTCCCCTTCCGCGAGGACTCGGTGGAGGCCGCCCGCGCCGGCATCGAGGTCATGCGGACGATCTGGCGGGCCCTGCAGGTCCTCGACGTGGACGCCCTCGCCGAGGCGCAGGCCCGCCAGGACGCCCTGGCCGCGCAGCGCATCGCGCGCAAGGCGCTGCTCAGCGCCCAGGTGGACGGCTGATGGGCGACGTGACGCGCGTCGGGGGAGCCTGGCGCGAGGTGGAGATCACGCTCACCGCCTCGGCCGACGTCCCCGACGCCTACACCGCCGTCGAGGTGTGGGCCGACTTCACCCACGACACCGGGCTGTCCCTGCGCAGGCCGGCGTTCTACGACGGCGGCCGCACGTGGCGGATCCGGTTCAGCTCGCCGCTGGCGCACGGCCGCTGGCACTGGACCACCGACGCGTCCCTCGACGACCGCGGGCTTCGCGGGGCGTCCGGGATCATCGAGGTGGACGCCGCCGAACCGCCCGCGCACCGCTTCCGGCGGCACGGCTTCTGGACCATGTCGCCGGGCGGGCGCAGCCTCGTGCACGCCGACGGCACCCCGGCGATCATGGTCGCCGACACCGCCTGGGGCCTGCCGTGGCGGGCCACCGAGGAGCAGGTGCGCACGTACGCGGCCGACCGGCAGGCCAAGGGCTTCAACGCGGTGCTGCTGATGTCGGTCCAGCCCGACATGCGCGCCGCCGGCCCGCGCGACCGCACCGCCGACGAGGGCTTCGACGTCGCCTTCGAGGACCTGCCCACCGGCCACGTCAACGCGCTCAACCCCGCCTACTTCCAGTACCTGGACCGGCTCCTGGACATCCTGGCAGAGCACGAGATCGTGCCCGTGCTCCAGCCGGTCTTCCAGGGGTTCGGCTGGAAGGGGCTCGACGTGGCCGGTACGGTCGTACCTCCCGAGGAGTACGCCCGCTACTGCCGCTACCTGGTGGCCCGCTACGGCGCCCGCCCCGCGATCTACCTGGTCGGCGCCGACGGCTCCGGCCGCGAACCGCAGATCGCGGCCGGCGGCGCCGAGGTCCACGCCTGGGACTGCTACGCGCAGCCCACCGGCATCCACTACCGCCCGCACGCCGACAACCGGGCCTGCCAGGACGCCGACTGGCTGGACTTCCAGTGGTGCCAGACCGGCCACGGCGGCGAGCACGTCCCCGAGCGGGTCGCGGTCATGCGGCGCGACACGCCCGTCAAGGCCGTCGCCAACGGCGAGCCCACCTACGAGCAGACCCGCAGCGTCACCAACGCCGCCGGCTGGTGGCAGGGCCACGAGGCGTGGAGCAACCTGTGCGCGGGCGGCGCCATGGGCGTCGTCTACGGCGCCGCGAACATCTGGCAGTGGAAGCTGCACGCCGACGAGCCCGGACACGCGCCGTACTTCCTGGCCCCGTCGGGCGGCTGGCGCGAGTCCCTCGACTTCGAGGGCTCCACGTACGTCGGGCTGCTCGGCAAGATCCTGGACGGCCTGCCCACGACCGACATGGAGCCGGACTGGGAGACGTTCATCAGCCCGCGCTCCCTGCGCGTGCCCGGCCGCCTGCACGTGGTCTACCAGGAGCACGGCGGCGCGCTGCGCCCGACGCGCGAGGACGGGCTGCCGACCGCCTACCGCGTCGTCGACCCGCGCACCGGCGACGTCGTCGCCAGCGGCCGGCGCCGGCCCGGCGAGGCCGTCGAGGACGAGCGGCAGGTGGCCCGCGTGGTCATCTTCTGCGACGAATAAGACGAATGACCCGCCGCCACGCCTTGGAGGGGGCGTGGCGGCGGGGCCTCAGGCGATCGCCTGGTAGGCGGTGGTCCAGAAGTCCTTGTGCAGGCGGGGCGTGTGGGCGGAGTCCATCGCGCTCTGGGTCAGCAGGATGCCGACCAGGTCCTCGGCCGGGTCGGCGTACCCGGTGGTGCCGAGTCCGCCGTCCCAGCCGAACTGGCCCGGCGCGGCCAGGTTGCGGCGGTGGGTGCGGACCGCCAGGCCGAACCCGTATCCGCCGTGCCGGCCGAAGTGGTCGCCGAACGCGTCCTTCTCGACCTTCTGTCCCGGCGTCAGGTGGTCCGTCGTCATCAGCTCGACCGAGGCCCGCGACAGGACGCGCGCGCCGCCGAAGGCGCCCTTGTCCAGGAGCATGCGGAAGAAGGCGTGGTAGTCGTCGACGGTCGAGACCAGCCCGTCGCCGCCGGCCTGGAAGAGCGGCGGGCGGCTGTACCTGCCGCCGGCGGCCTCGTCCCAGACGACCGGTTCGCCGTTCTCGGGGTCGTGCGCGTAGCTGGTGGGCAGGCGGTGGATCCGGTCGCCGGGCACGTGGAAGCCGGTGTCCTTCATTCCGAGCGGCCCGAACAGCCGCTCGCGCAGGAACTCCTCCAGCGGCTGCCCGCTCACCCTGGCCACGAGCACGCCGAGCACGTCGGAGCCGACGTGGTACTGCCACAGCTCGCCCGGCTGGCG
Organism: Nonomuraea sp. NPDC052116; assembly: GCF_040680035.1. Lineage (NCBI taxonomy): Bacteria > Bacillati > Actinomycetota > Actinomycetes > Streptosporangiales > Streptosporangiaceae > Nonomuraea > Nonomuraea sp. NPDC052116. The sequence goes on from NZ_JBFAWA010000038.1 coordinate 50,796, forward strand.
CATCAGCGGCAGCGTGCCGAGCCGGCGGATCCACTCGTCCGGCCCGAAGTCCGGCGAGGTGGTGTCCAGGCCGAGCTCGCGGATCGCGGTCTGGATCGGGTACGTGTCCGGCGCGGCCAGCACCACCCCGAACCCGAAGGTGAACGTCAGCAGGTCGCGCACGGTGATCGGCCGGGCCGCGGGGACCGTGTCGTCCAGCGGTGCGTCGATGCTCCTGAGCACCTGGCGGTCGGCCAGCTCGGGCAGCCACTCGTCGACCGGGTCGTCCAGCCGCAGCCGGCACTCCTCGACCAGGATCATCACCGCGGCGGCCGTGATCGGCTTGCTCAGCGACGCCATCCGGAAGAGCGTGTCACGCCGCATCGGCTCGGTGCCGCCCGCGTGCAGGGTCCCCAGGGCCTCGACGTGCGTCTCGTCGCCCCTGCCGACCAGCGCGACCAGCCCGGGTACGGCCCCGGACCCGACATGTCCGGCCAGCACCTGCCGCATCCGGTCCAGCCCCGCCTGCGACAGGCCGGGCCGCTCGTGCACGTCCCACCGGCCCTTGGTGTCCCAGGTGCCCTTCATGTCCCAACTGGTGCTCATGGACATCGTCATCTCCCCGCGCTGCGTACGGCGTTCCCTCTGTGCGAACACTGTACTCAGAGGGAACGGTGTGCGCAACGAAGAAACGCCGGACGGGCGCGCGGGGCGGTCAGGCGATCCGGAGGCCCGCCGGGCTGAAGATCGACGCGGCGAGGCTCTGGACGAACCGAGCGAGCAGTGCCTCAAGGAGCATCATCGCGGCCTTGGCGAGCAGGGAGGCCAGGAATTCGGACAACTCTCTACCTCTTCATTGAAACTACGCTTCAAGTCACATTGGGGTAGAAAGATGTATATACGGTGAGAAACCGGATGTCCATAGGGTGAACTCCAGATGACTATCCCTGGGTGTTCAACCGTTCGATCATGGTCGTCACCCAGGCCGTGGCCCCGGCGCACCCGAGCGCGATCCCCCACGCCATCGGCCCCACCGGCTGGCAGCCGAAGAGCTGGCTCAGACCGGGCACGGAGACGATCACGCCCAGCGCCGCCAGGGACCCGACCGAGGCGAGCACCACCGTGCGGTCCCCGCCGCCCAGCGCCAGCGTCTGCAGCAACTGCGCCGCCACCAGGCCGATGAGCCCCACCGTATCGGCCCGGCCCCGGGTGCCGGTCATCCGGGCCAGCACCCAGGCCGCGCCCGCCGCCACGGCCGTGGTGATGGCCCGCAGGTAGATGTCCCTGGTCAGCGCGGCGCCCAGCGACGCCTCCGGGCCCTCGGCCAGCAGCTTCTCCGGGCTCGCGGCGCTCGGCGGCCGGATGGCCACCGCCATCGCGGGCAACATGTCGGTGAGCAGGTTGACCAGCAGGAGCTGGCGGGCGTTGAGCGCGCTGCGCCCGGTGAGCAGGCTGGAGCCGAGGGTGAAGGCGATCTCCCCGACGTTGCCGCCGAGCAGGATGCCCAGCGCGTCGCGCACGGAGGTCCACATCGCCCGGCCCTCGACGATCGCGTCGATGATCGTCTCGATGCGGTCGTCCACCACGACGATGTCGGCGGCGGCCCTGGTGGCCGGCGCGGCGCGCGACCCGAGGGCCACGCCCACATCGGCGAGCCGGATCGCGGGCACGTCGTTGGCGCCGTCGCCGGTCACGGCCACGACCTTGCCGGCCTTGCGCCAGCAGGTGACGATCCGGGCCTTGTGCTCGGGCGTCACCCGGGCGAACACCGCCACCTTCGACAGCTCCTCGGCCAGCGCCTCGTCGTCCAGCTGCTCCAGCTCCGGGCCGGTCATCACGCGCAGGCCGTTCAGGGCGCCGATCTCCGCGGCGATGGCCTCCGCGGTGCTGGGGTGGTCGCCGGTGAGCATGGCGACCCGCACGCCGGCCCGCATCAGGTCCTCCACGCTGCGCTTCGCCGTCGGGCGCACCGGGTCCGCCAGGCCCAGGAACCCGAGGAAGCACAGGTTCTCGATGCGCGACTCGTCGAGGTCGGCGCGGCTCGAGGCGGGGCGCTCGGCGACGGCGAGCACGCGGTAGCCGCGCAGGGCCAGCCGGTCCACCTCCTCCTCCAGCTGCCGCCTCATCCGATCGTCCAGCGGTACGGTCTCCCCGTCGACGACGATGCTCGTGGAGCTGGTGAGCACGATCTCGGGAGCGCCCTTGACGCTCAGCAGCTGTCCCGCCTCCGACCGGCCGAGGACGGCGTGGTAGCCGCGGGCCGGCTCGAAGGGCAGCTCGTCCACGCGGTGCCACGTACGCAGGCCGTACCTCGGGGTGACGCCGAGCTTGCCGGCGCCCTCCACGATCGCGCGGTCCGTGGGGTGCGGGATGGCCCGCCCGCCCTCGAACCTGGGCCCCGCGCGCAGCGCCGCGCCCACGATGGCCCGCAACTCCGGCGTGGCCTCCGCCACCGACTGCTCGGCCCGGCCGTCCGACACCCGCCGCAGGCTGATGTGGCCTTCGGTGAGCGTTCCCGTCTTGTCGAAGCAGAGCACGTCCACGCGGCCCAGCGCCTCGATCGTGGACGGGTTGCGCACCAGCGTGTTGTGCGCCGACAGCCGCTTGGCCGAGGCCAGCTCGGCCGCGGTGGCGACGAACGGCAGCCCCTCGGGCACCGCCGCCACCATCATGCTCACCGCCGGGGCGAGCGCCTGGGACAGCGGCGAGCCGCGTACCAGCTCGACGACCATCAGGAGCAGGCCGGAACCGAGAGCCGCCGGGAGGATCCGGCGGCTCAGCGCGCGCAGGCGCAGCTCGACCCCGCTCGGCGGCGGGCCCTCCTGGGAGAGCCTGGCCGTCCTGCCCGCCTCGGTGGCCGCTCCGGTCGCCACGACCACGGCGTACCCGTGGCCCGCCGCGACGGTCGTGCCCTCGTAGACCATCGAGGTGCGGTCCGCGACGGCGGGCGCCGCGGTCGGCGTGTCCGTCTTGGAGACGAGCTGCGACTCGCCGGTGAGGGTGGACTCGTCGATCTCCAGCCCGGCCGCCTGGATGAGCCGCCCGTCGGCCGGTACGGCGTCGCCGGCGCGCAGCTCGATCACGTCCCCGGGCGCCAGGTCGTCGGCGAAGCCCGCCACGGCGCCCGTGGGCCGGCGGATCCGTACCCGGATGGCGGTGGTCTCGGTGAGGCGGTGCAGCGCCCGCGCGACGTTGCGCCGCTGCGCGCCGCCGAGGACGGCGTCCACCACCATCACGCCGCAGATGAGCACGGCGTCCAGCGCGGAGCCGAGCCCGGCCGACACGCCCGCGCCCGCGGCCAGGACCGGGCTCAGCGGGTTGGCCAGCTCGTGCAGGGTCGCGCTGAGCATGGATTCGGGGCCGGCCGCCGCGGGCCGCGCCGGGCCCGTCCTGCGGCGCGCGGCCTCCGCCTCGCTCAGCCCCTCGGGCGAGGTGGCGAGCCGGGCCAGGACGTCGCGGGCCGCCATGGCGTGCCACGGCGTGTGGTCGGCGAGGATCGGCGCGGGCCTGCTCCCGGCGCTGCGCCCCATCCACTCACCGACCGTGAGGGTGGCGAGCGCGGCGCAGTCGCGTGCCAGGTTGGCGCGTCCGACGGCGAGCGTGGCGGGGCCGAGGAGCGCCAGGCCGGTGCCGACGACCGAGCCGGCGGCCGCCACGAGGACGCCGCGGACGCTCGCCTTCCTGGCCGACGACAGGCACTGCAGCAGCAGGTGCACGCCTTCGAGCCCGCCCATCACGTCGGCGTCCCAGGGGACGCGCCGCGCCCCTTCGAGCACCCCGATGCCCAGGTCGGCCTGGCGCAGCCCGCTGCGTCCCCGCTGCGAGACCACGGCCACGGCGTGGCCCTCCGACTGCAGCGCCCGCACGGACGCGCCCAGCCGCGGCCCGTTCTGGACCACGCGGTCCATGCGCAGCCGCTTGGCGAGGGCGGGCTCCCCGCCGGCCAGGACCATGTCGCAGGTGCCCCGCGCCGCCGCGACCAGGGCCTCGGCGAGCGGATGCAGCTCGGGGACCAGGTGGACCAGGGCGATCGGGGTCCCGTCGCGCTTGACCATGACGTTGGTACGGTCCTGCGCCCCATGGGGCTCGGCGCTCCACCCGTCGCGCTCGCGCCGGACCGAAGGGTCGGCGAGATCGATCAGCGCGTAGAGCCGGGTGAAGAGATCGTCGCCGTCCACGTCGGGGCCGAGCGAGGTCACGTCGTCGATCGCCCACGCGCCCGTGGTGAGCACGGCGGCGTCGAGGACCACGGTGTCGATGCGATCCATGCGGACGAGGACATCGCGGTTGAGCACGATCGTGTCGCGCCCGGCGAGGCCGCGCGCGACGGCGCTGGCGAAGGCCTCCCTGCCGAGGTTCGCGGCCTTGGGGATGCCGGCGATCAGCACGGACAGGCCCCGCTCGCGGTCGTTGCTGAGCACCGTGGTCAGGCCGAGCCCCGCCAGCGACACCGCGCTGGCGGCGTCGGCGTACCGCTCCACGGGCCCGCGGGGCAGCCGGCCCGGGCGCGGCGGCGCGGCGGCCCTGGTGTGGCGGTACGCCCCCGTCACGGTCGCGAACTGCTCCTCGCGCTGTTCCCACGCCTTGAGCCCGGCACGCGAGTCGACGTACCGGCCGGCCGCGGCGACCGAGTCGATCAGCAGGGACATGGGCCGCATGGCCAGCGTGTGGGAGACGACCCGGGTCATCGCGATCATCGCGTCCGCGCCGGGCTTGCCGATGCGCTCCTCCAGCTCCCTGCGTACCAGCGGGGTGTGCTCGGCCAGCGAGAGGAGGCCGGGCACGGCGGCGGACAGCCGCGGGACGCGGGCCAGCCGACCGGCCAGAGCGAGCCCGGTGCCGGCCAGATGCAGGCCGAGGCTGACCACGGAGCGGTCCTGCTGCTCCACGCCGTCCCGGGCGGGAGCCGGGGAGCCGTCCCCGGCCCCGTCCTCGGCATCGGCCTCGTCGAGCTCGTCCACGACGGCCACGAGCTTGTCCATGTCGTCCGTCGTGACGTCGCAGGCCACGAAGACGCAGCCGAGCGCCCCGTTCACCTCGGCGCGCGACACTCCCACCGCTTTGAGGCGGTCTTCCAGCTCGCGGGCGCGCCGCTCGGTGCGCGGGCCGCCGATGGTGCGCAGCTCGATACGAGCTCCACCCGGGCACGGCTGAACCCGGCGGGAGCGCGGGAGGACGCTCCGCACCGGCTCCGGGAACATGTTCAGCAGCGTGTCAACGTTGAGCAGGCCGAACAACGCCATGTGGTCTCCCGTCTACGGCGTCGTGGTCACCTGCTCGGTGCGGTGCTCTTTCGCCTGCTTGTCGAGCTCGAAGTCGAGGTGGTCTACCTGGTGGTGGCGCGGGAGGTCCCGGTCGCCTTGCGCGTCGTGCTTCTCGTGCTGCTTCTCGTGGTGCCGGTGCTCTTGGCGGTGGTGCTCTTGGCGGTGGTGCGGCCGGTCGACGACTTGGCGGCGGTGCCTCTGGTCGTGCTCTTGGTGGTGCCGGTCGCGCCGCCGGCCGTGGCGGCCCTGCGCCGCGTGGTGGTGCCGGTCGTCGTGACCGGCTTGGCGGCGGTGCTTCTGGTCGTGCTCCTGGCGGTGCCGCCGGTGGCGGCGGTGGTGCCGCCGGTCGTGGTGGCCCTGCGCCTTGTGGTGGTGCCGGTGGTCGTGGTCCCGGTCGTGCCGCCAGTTGTGGCGGCCCTGCGCCTTGTGGTGGTGCCGGTGGTCGTGGTCCCGGTCGTGCCGCCGGTCGTGGCGGCCCTGCGCCGCGTGGTGGTGCCGGTGGTCGTGGTCCCGGTCGTGCCGCGCCGGGTGGCGGTCGTGGCCCGCTTGGTCGTCCCGGTCGTGGTACGCCTGCTCGGGGTCGTGGTCTCCCGGGCCGCAGGCTCCCTGGTCGGTGTGGTGGTCGCGCGCTGCCTCCCGAACGCCGCCCGCGGCAGTCCCCGCCGAGCGAGGATCGTCCCGGCGCCGATGGCGGCCGCGACGGGCCATTCGAGCACCCCGACCGCGGCGAGCGCGCCGAGCGCGCCGTAATAGGCCATGCGTTCGGGCGGAGGGAGGAACGTCCGGGCGACGTCGACGTAGTGACCGAGCTCCTGCTTGCTGACACGTGGCATCGCGATGTTCGGCATCTGCATCCGTGGCATCTGCATCCGCGGCATGCGTGGCATCTCGATGTGTGGCATTTCTATGTGTGGCATCCGCATTTCGGGCTGCCGGACCTGGATGCCGAGCATCGGCAGGTCCAGGCTGAACCGCTTGGTGCCATTCCCGTCGGGTCCGGCGGTCGTGCGCCCTCGCGGCTGGGTGACGGCCATGATCCCTCCTAGCAGGACGCGAATTCCTTATATGTCCCTATCCACGGCGCGGGTCCTCTAATTCTGGACGAGAGAGATTTGGGGATTTTTGCTGTCCTTTATCTGTTCCTTGGCTAAAGCCCAGGTCAGGACGAGGATGATCGTGCGCCCGCGAATCCCTCGACGACGCGGCGGACCTTGCCCACGGCCTCGTGGTCGCCGAGGCGCAGCGCGGTGTTCGCCGCCATGAGCACCGCGTCGATCTGGAAGGCCGCGAGCTCGGCGTCCAGGTCGGCGATCTCGCCGGCGGCCACGGCGCCGCGCAGCTCGCCGGCGATGAGCGCGAGCCAGTCGCGGTGGTGGCCGACGAGCGCGTCGCGCACCGGCCCCGGCCGGCTGTCGAAGTCGGGGAGGTTCGCCGCCCAGAAGCAGCCGCCCTCGAACAGGGGAGTCTCGGCGTAGGAGATCCAGCGCTCGGTGAGCGCGCGCAGCCGGGCCACGCCGTGGGGCATGTCCGAAACCGGCCGGATGACGGCGTCGCGGAACGCCTCGCGCGCCGAGGCCACGGTGGCGAGCTGCAGCTTCTCCTTCGTCCCGAAGAGCGTGGCGACCCCGCTCTTGCTGAGCCCGAGGTCGGTGGCCAGCCGGCCGATGCTGAGCCCGTTGAGCCCTTCCAGCGACGCGACGTCCACGGCGTGGCGCGTGATCGTCTGCCTGGCCCGCGCGCCGCGCAGGAGGCGCTGGTCGGAGATCCCGGCCGTCGCGGGGGCGGGTTGCTCTAGCTCGCTCATGAGCCCTCATCATGTCACTTGCCTTTAAGTACGAACGATCGTACGTTTTCTTCGTGACTATGACAACAACGCCTCGCACCGTGGCCGCCACGCCATGGAACGCCGTGTCGATCGTGCTGGTCGGCGCGTTCATGGCGCTTCTGGACTCGTACATCGTCATCGTCGCGGGACCGGCGATCCAGGCCGACCTGGGCGCCTCCGGCGGCGAGCTGCAGTGGATCCTGGTCGGCTACCAGCTCACCTACGCGGTGTTCCTCGTCACCGGTGGCCGGCTCGGCGACCTGTACGGCCGCAAGCGGACCTTCGTCGCCGGCATGGCCCTGTTCACGCTGGCGTCCGTCGCGTGCGCGCTCGCCCCGGCCGCGCTCGCCCTCATCGCGGCCCGTCTCGTGCAGGGCCTGGGCGCCGCGCTGATGCTCCCGCAGGTCTACGCGGTCATCACCGTGCTGGTCCCGGAGCAGGGCAGGCACCGCGCGTACGGGGTGCTCGGAGCCGTCATGGGGCTCGCCACCGTCGGCGGCCAGCTCGTCGGCGGCCTGCTGATCGGCGCCGACCTGCTCGGCTCCGGCTGGCGCCCCGTGTTCTGGATCAACGTCCCGATCGGCCTCGTCGCGATCCTGCTCGCGGCCAGGTTCCTGCCGGAGTCGCGGGCGCCGCTCGCGCGCCGGCTCGACCTGCCGGGGGTCGTCGTGCTCAGCGTCGCGCTGTTCCTCCTGACCTTCCCGCTCATCCAGGGACGGCAGGCGGGATGGCCCTGGTGGACGTGGGTCTGCCTGGCCGCGGCGGTTCCCGCTTTCGCCCTCTTCGTCCTCGTCGAGCGCAGGACCGCCACTCCGCTGGTGCGGATCTCCCTGTTCCGCGCGCGGTCGTTCGCCGTCGGCATCCCTCTCGTCCTGATGATCTACGCGCTGCTCTCGTCGTACTACCTCGTGCTGTCGATCTCCCTGCAGGACGGGCTCGGCATGCCGGCACTCGGGGCCGGGCTGGTCTATGCCCCGGCCGCCCTCACCTTCTTCGTCTTCAGCATGGTCGCCGGCCGGCTCGTGCCCAGGTACGGCCGTCGCGTCCTGGAGTTCGGGGCCGTCGTGCTCGCCACCGGGTACGCGGTCACGGCGGCCGTGCTGATCGGCGGCCTGCCGTTCACGCCGGCGGTCGTCATCCCGACGCTCATGCTGCAGAGCGTCGGTGGAGGGCTGCTCATCACGCCGTCGCTCAACGCGGTGCTGGCCCGGATCGACCCCGCGGACGTGGGCATGGCCTCCGGCGTGCTGTCCACCGCCCAGCAGGTCGGCAACGCGCTCGGCGTCGCGCTCATCGGAGTCGTGTTCTTCCACGCCTTCGATCCCGCCACCGGAGACCGGGCCGCCGCGGCGGCCCACGGCCTGGGGATGTCCTCGGTGTTCACCTTCGCCGTCGCGAGCGTGGCGGCGGTCCTGGTGTACCTGCTGCCCGCCAGGAAGGACTAACGGGCGTGCCGTCGGAGAACGCCGGGCGTCACTCCGATATCAGGCGGGCGGGGAAGCCGCCGGTCGCGATGGGGCCCCAGCGGTCGATGTGGACGCGGATCAGCGACTTGTCCTGGCGCCGCATGGCCGCCCGGTACTCGTCCCAGTCGGGGTGCTCGCCGGCGATGCACCGGTAGTACTCGACCAGGGCTTCGAGGGCCTCGGGCATGTCCAGCACCTCCGCGTGCCCGTCGACCTGGACGTACGGGCCGTTCCAGTCGTCGGACAGCACGCAGACGGACACCCGCTCGTCGCGGCGGGCGTTGCGGGCCTTGACCCGGTCGGGATAGGTGGAGACCACGATCCGGCCGTCCTCGTCGACCCCGCAGCTGACGGGTGACAGCTGCGGCCGGCCGTCCTTGCGGGTGGTCGAGAGCAGGCCGTGGTGCCTGGGGCGGAGGAACTCCAGCAGCTCGGGCAGGTCGACGTGGCGTGCGGTGGCGATGTTCGGAGCCATCTCATGTGCCTTTCGGTCATACGAAAACGCTTCGATCCTTTCATCCGAAGCGGCGGCTGCCGGGCCGGAGGCGTTCCCCGGCGTGATAACCCGCCCGGGCGGGGCATCAGGGAGGCGTCGGGGCAATCGGGAGGAGTCGGGCATGTGCGGCATCTGCGGCTGGGTTGACTTCGAGCGGGACCTGATGGGCGAGAGGGCCACCGCGCAGGCCATGACGGACACGATGGCCTGCCGCGGCCCCGACGACCAAGGGCTCTGGATGGCGCCGCACGCCGCCATCGGCCACCGGAGGCTGGCCATCATCGACCTCCCCGGCGGCCGGCAGCCCATGGTCGCCGACGAGGACGGGCGCGAGCCGGCCGTCCTCACGTACAGCGGAGAGGTGTACAACTACCGCGAGCTGCGCGCGGAGCTGGCCGCCCGCGGGCACCGCTTCCGCACCCAGAGCGACACCGAGGTCGTCCTGCGCGCCTACGTCGAGTGGGGCGAGGACCTGGCCGCCCGCCTGAACGGCATGTACGCCTTCGCCATCTGGGACGCCGAGCGCGAGGAGCTGCTGCTGGTCCGCGACCGCATGGGGATCAAGCCGCTGTACTACTACCCGACCGCCCACGGCGTGCTGTTCGGCTCGGAGCCCAAGGCGATCCTCGCCAACCCGCTCGCCCACCGGGTGATCGACGCCGACGGGCTCCGCGAGCTGGTGGCGTACGTCAAGACGCCGGAGCACGGGATCTTCAAAGGCATGTACGAGGTGCGCCCCGGCCAGCTCATCCGGGTGAGCCGCGACGGGTGCAACAAGCGCCGCTACTGGCAGCTGGAGTCCCACGAGCACCAGCACGACGTCGACTCCACCGTCAAGACGGTGCGCGACCTGCTGGAGGACATCGTCCACCGCCAGCTCATCAGCGACGTGCCGCTGTGCGCGCTGCTGTCGGGCGGCCTCGACTCCAGCACGATCACCGCGCTCGCCGCCAAGGGCCTGGCGGAGCAGGATCTGGGGAGCGTCCGCTCGTTCGCCGTGGACTTCGCCGGCTACACCGAGCACTTCAAGCCCGACGCGACCCGTTCGACGCCCGACGCGCCGTACGTCCACGAGGTGGCCGAGCACATCGCCGCCGAGCACACCGACATCGTGCTCGACTCGCGGGAGCTGATGAACCCGGCCGTGCGGGCCGCCGTGCTGCGCGCCCGGGACCTGCCGATCGGCATCGGCGACATGGACAGCTCGCTCTACCTGCTGTTCGAGGCGATCAGGGGACACTCCACGGTGGCGCTGTCCGGGGAGTCGGCCGACGAGGTGTTCGGCGGCTACCGGTGGTTCCACGACCCCGCGGCGGTGGCGGCCGACACCTTCCCGTGGTTCATCGGCGGCCTCACCGACCGCCTGGGGGTGGAGCAGCTGTTCAAGGAGGACCTGGAGCGCACGCTCGACGTCACCGGCTACCAGGACACGAGCTACCGCCAGGCCATGGCCGAGGTGCCCGAGCTGCCCGGCGAGACGGGGCACGAGCGGCGCATGCGCGAGATCAGCTACCTGCACCTCACCCGGTTCGTGCAGATCCTGCTCGACCGCAAGGACCGGATGAGCATGGCCGTCGGGCTGGAGGTCCGGGTGCCGTTCTGCGACCACCGGCTGGTGGAGTACGTCTTCAACGCCCCCTGGGCGATGAAGACCTTCGACGGGCGGGAGAAGAGCCTGCTGCGCGCGGCCGCCGCGGACCTGCTGCCGGAGTCGGTGCTCCAGCGCGTCAAGAGCCCCTACCCGGCCACCCAGGACCCCGCCTACGAACAGGCCCTGCGCGAGGAGGCCCGCGCCCTGCTCGAGCGCGACACGCCCTGTGCCCAGCTGCTCGACCTGGACAAGGCGCGTGCGCTCGTCGATCGCCCCGTGGGCGACTCCAGCTCCCTCGCGGCCCGCGCCTCGCTGGAGCGGCTGCTGCAGCTCGACGCGTGGCTCAGGGAGTACCGGGTCCATCTCGCGCTCTGACCGCCGGCCGAGAACGCGGCACGCCGTTCGACGCCCGAGTGAGAGGGGAGCCGCTCGGGACGAAGACGGCGCTACCTGCCGATCAGGAGGTCGGCGTGGGCGTCGGGGTCGGGGTCTCGGAGACCGATGACGTCGGATCGGGGGCCGGGGTCTCGGTGGGCGTTTCCGTCGGAGTGCCGGTCGGCGTCTCGGTCGGCGTCTCGGTCGGCGTCGTGGTCGGCGTCGGGCACGCGGTCGGGGTCTGCCACGCAGGCGTGCCTGGCCACCACTGCCATGCCTGCTTCCAGCCCTTGTACGACCAGATCCGCTTCATGGGCCGCGTCAGGTCGTAGACGGTGGCGGCTGTGGCCGTGGCCGTGGCCGTGGCCGTGTCTGTGGTTGTGTCTGTGGTTGTGGCCGTGGGCGTGGACGTCTGGTCGGCACCGATCGCGGTCACCGACACCCAGTCGTCCTGCTTGACCGCGCTGTTGCCGCGCCGTCCGGCGATGGTGTGCGTGTTGTCGTCGATCGCGTACGTGCGCTCGAAGCCGTCCTGGCTGCGCACGGTGATCGAGTCCTCCGCGACGGCGGTCGCCTGCCCGGTCTGCGCGAACAGGGTCACGGTGCCGCAGCCGTCCTTCGTCGCCACCGCGAACTCGCCGTGCATGGTTCCGACGAACGCCGACGGGTTGATCGGCGCTATGTCAGGAGGTTCCGTGGTGGGCGTATCCGTGGGCGTTTCGGTCGGGTCGGCGGGTGGCTCGGTCGGTGTCGTGGTCGGTGTCTCCGTGGGCGTCTCGCTGACCGTCGGCGTGGGGGTCGGCGTGCCCGTCGGCGTCGTTCCCGACGCCGCCGAGGCGACTCCGATCCCGCCCGTCGTCGCCAGCACGACGGCGGCGGCGACGATCAGCGGTCGTGGGACGCGCCTGCGCGGCCCGTCCGGTTCGCATGACAGTTCCTCGTGTGGTTGGTCAGTTGGTGGCACCTTGTCCTCCACATCGGGTTTGTCCGATTAGAACCCCGACGGACTAAGCCACGTGTAAGCCGGCGCCGGGGGACCCGCCCGCACAGCGCTGCCCGCATCCGTTGCCTTCATGCGCCAGATGGCGGACACCTCTTCAGATAGTTAGGTGTGAAATGCGAATATCAGAGTCGTTTGTCCCTTAAGCGATAGGCGGGAGCATGGCAGACGAACACGGCAGGAAGGCGCTGGTGGTGCGCGGGGGCTGGGAAGGTCACGCCCCGGTCGAGGCCACCGAGCTCTTCGTGCCCTTCCTCGAGAAGCAGGGGTTCGAGGTGCATCGGGCGGAGTCTCCTGCGCCGTACGCGGACTCCGCGTTCATGTCCGGCATCGACCTCATCGTGCAGTCCTACACGATGGGCACGATCGAGAGGGAGGAGCTGAGCGGGCTGGAGGCCGCGATCCGCGCGGGCACCGGGATGGCCGGCTGGCACGGCGGCATCGCCGACTCCTACCGCAACTCCTCCGACTACCTGCATCTCATCGGCGGGCAGTTCGCCTGCCATCCCGGCAAGGATCCGGCCGAGCGGGAAGGCTCGCAGGCCGACAACTTCGTGCCGTACACCGTCAACATGCTGCCCGAGGCGGCCACGCACCCCATCACCGAGGGCATCGCCGACTTCGACCTCGTCACCGAGCAGTACTGGGTCCTGACCGACGACTACATCGACGTGCTGGCGACGACGACGCAGCAGGTCCGCCCGTGGGATCCCTGGCACCGGGAGGTCACCTCGCCGGCGATCTGGACCCGCCGGTGGGGGAGCGGGAAGATCTTCGTCACCACCCCCGGGCACAGCCTCGACGTCCTGCAGAACGACAGCGTGCGCACCATCATCGAAAGGGGAATGTTGTGGGCCAGCCGGTGAACGTCGGCGTCGTGGGGTGCGGGGCGATCTCGGCCCAGTACTTCCGGACCATCGACCGGTTGCCGCAGCTGCGGCTGGTGGCCGTGGCCGATCTGGATCTCGACCGGGCCCGGGAGGCGGTGGGCCCCTATGAGGGGGTCGACGTGCTGAGCGTGGCGGAGCTGCTGGCGGACCCGCGCGTGGACGTCGTGCTCAACCTCACCATTCCCGCCGCCCACGCCGAGGTCGCGCTGCAGGCCATAGCGGCCGGCAAGGACGTCTACTGCGAGAAGCCCCTTGCCGCGACGGCCGCGGACGCCACGCGCGTGCTCGAGGCGGCCGCCGCCGCTCGGGTACGCGTGGGGTGCGCGCCCGACACGGTGCTGGGCACGGGCACGCAGACCGCGCGCAAGGCCATCGACGACGGCCTGATCGGCAGGCCGATCGCGGCGACCGCGACGATGATGACGCCCGGTCACGAACGCTGGCATCCGAACCCCGACTTCTACTACGTCCCCGGCGGCGGCCCGCTCCTGGACATGGGGCCGTACTACATCACCAGCCTGGTGACGCTGCTCGGGCCGGTGGCGCGCGTCATCGGCGCGGCCAGCCGTACGCGTGCCAAGCGCACCATCGGCTCGGGCCCCCGCCAGGGCGAGGAGATCCCGGTCACGGTCGACACCCACGTCACCGGGGTGCTGGTGCACGCCTCGGGTGCGCTGTCCACGCTGGTGATGAGCTTCGACGGGGCGGCGACCAAGGCGCCCAACATCGAGGTGCACGGTGAGCAGGGCTCGCTCGTCGTACCCGACCCGAACCGCTTCGACGGCCAGGTCCTGATCTCGGGCAAGGACGGCTGGCAGGAGCTTGCGGAGTCGGCCGGCTACGTCGGGGCCGGGCGCGGCGTGGGGCTGCTCGACTTCGCGGCGGACCAGGAGCTCCGCGCGGGCGGCTCGCTGGCCTTCCACGTGCTCGACGTCATGGAGTCGCTGCTGGCCGCGGCGGACTCGGGCGCGGCGGTGACCATCACGAGCACCTGCGAACGTCCTCGTCCCGTGGCCCTCCATTCGAGCGTGTCGTAACCGGGAGCGCTCGATCGGGCACTTACCGTTAGAACATGGACACCGTGGATCTCGCGCGCTGGCAGTTCGGGATCGTCACGGTGTACCACTTCCTGTTCGTGCCGCTCACGATCGGGCTGTCGGTGCTGGTGGCGATCCTGAACACGGCCTGGGTGCGCACCGGCAACCCGGCCTACCTGCGCGCCACCAAGTTCTGGGGCACGCTCTTCCTGATCAACTTCGCCATGGGCGTGGTCACGGGGATCGTGCAGGAGTTCCAGTTCGGGATGAACTGGAGCTCCTACTCCAGGTTCGTCGGTGACGTCTTCGGCGCCCCGCTCGCGCTGGAGGCGCTGCTGGCGTTCTTCCTGGAGTCGACGTTCCTGGGGCTGTGGATGTTCGGCTGGGACCGGCTGCCCAAGCTGGTGCATCTCGCGTGCATCTGGACGGTCGCGATCGGCAGCATGGTGTCCGCCTACTTCATCCTGGCCGCCAACTCGTTCATGCAGTGGCCGGTGGGCTTCACCGTCCACCGGCGGGCGGAGCTGGCCGACTTCGGGGCCGTGCTGACCAACAAGGTCCTGCTGGCCACCTTCCCGCACACCATCCTGGGCTGCTGGCTGGCCGGCGGGGTGATCCTCATGGCTGTCTCCGCCTGGCACCTGGCCAGGAAGCGGGACGCCGACGTCTTCCGCCCGTCCCTCCGGCTCGGCGCGGTCGCGGTGCTGGTGGGCGCCGTCGGCACCCTCGGCTCCGGCGACGTCCTCGGCAAGATCATGACGCAGACGCAGCCGATGAAGATGGCCGCCGCCGAGGCGCTCTACGAAACCCGGCAGCCGGCGCCGTTCTCCCTGTTCACCATCGGGACGCTCGACGGCACGAGGCCGATCTTCGCGCTGGAGATCCCGGGCCTGCTGTCCCAGCTGGCCACCGGCTCGTTCGACGGCAAGGTGCACGGCGTCAACGACCTCCAGCGGGAGTACCAGCGCAGGTTCGGCCCGGGGGACTACCGTCCCTACATCCCGCTCGCCTACTGGTCCTTCCGGCTGATGATCGGCTTCGGCATGCTCGCGGGGCTGGTGGCGCTCGTCCTGCTCTGGCTGACCCGCGGCGGACGCGTACGCGGCAAGGGCTGGATCTGGCGGGCCGCCGTGTGGTCCGTCGTGCTGCCCTTCCTCGCGCACAGCTTCGGCTGGATCTTCACCGAGACGGCCAGGCAGCCGTGGATCGTCTTCACCCAGATGAAGACCGTTCACGGCGTCTCGCCCAGCGTCGGGGTGGGCACCGTGCTGACCTCGCTGATCGTCTTCACCCTCCTGTACGGCGTGCTGGCCGTGGTGGAG
Source organism: Nonomuraea sp. NPDC052116 (assembly GCF_040680035.1). Classification (NCBI taxonomy): domain Bacteria; kingdom Bacillati; phylum Actinomycetota; class Actinomycetes; order Streptosporangiales; family Streptosporangiaceae; genus Nonomuraea; species Nonomuraea sp. NPDC052116. The sequence goes on from NZ_JBFAWA010000038.1 coordinate 66,041, forward strand.
GCGGGCCTCATGATCAAGTACGGCCGGATGGCCCCGCCGTCCGGCGACAGCACCGAGCCGGGCGAGCCGTCGCCCGCCTACTAGTCGCCCGCCTACCGGGGGAGAGATCGCGGCATGGAGCTCACCGACGTCTGGTTCGTGGCGATCGCCGTGCTCTGGCTCGGCTATTTCGTCCTGGAGGGGTTCGACTTCGGCGTCGGCATGCTGCTGCCCGTCGTCGCCAGGAACGACGCCGAACGCCACGCGATGATCGAGACGATCGGCCCCGTCTGGGACGGCAACGAGGTGTGGCTGATCACCGCGGGAGCGGCCACGTTCGCCGCCTTCCCCGAGTGGTACGCCTCGCTGTTCAGCGCGTTCTACCTGCCGCTGCTGGTGATCCTGGTGGCGCTGATCGTGCGCGGGGTGGCCTTCGAGTACCGCGGCAAACGCGACTCCCTGATCTGGCGGCGGCGGTGGGACGCGGGCATCGTGGCGGGCTCGTTCGTGCCCGCGCTGCTGTGGGGCGTCGCCTTCGCGAACATCGTGCGGGGCCTGCGGCTCGACTCCCGCCACGAGTACGTGGGCACGGTGGCGGACCTGCTCAACCCGTACGCGCTGTTCGGCGGGCTGACGACGCTGGCGCTGTTCGCCACGCACGGGGCCGTGTTCCTGGCGCTGAAGAGCACCGGGGAGATCAGCCGGCGCGCGGTCGCGGTGGCGGTGCGGACGGGCGTCGTCGCGGCGGTGCTCGCGGTGGTCTTCCTGGCCTGGACGCAGCTCCAGGGCGGGAGCCCCGCCACGGTCGTCCTGGCGGTCCTGGCCGTCGTCGCCTTCGCGTCCTCGCTGGTCGCCGTGGGCCGGGGCCGCCAGGGCTGGGCGTTCCTGCTGTCGGCGGTCGCCATCGGTCTGACCGTGATCAGCCTGTTCACGGTCCTCTATCCCGACGTCCTGCCCTCGACGATCAACCCGGCCTACAGCCTGACCGCCCGCAACGCGGCCGCGACCCCGAAGACGCTCGGCCTCATGACCTGGGTCGCGGTGATCTTCCTGCCGCTGGTGCTGCTGTACCAGGGCTGGACGTACTGGGTCTTCCGCCACCGGATCGGCGTCGGCTGACATACATCACCTGGCGGCGACCTGCGCTTGATCATCGCACGCGGCCTCGCCACGGATATCATCATCGGAGCCGGGGAGGAGAAGGAGCCCTCATGAGCGAGATCGCCGACCGCTATCGGACCCGAGCCGACATCTTCGCGGCCAAGATCGCCGCGGTCGCTCCCGGCCAGTGGTCCAACCCGTCCCCCTGCGCGGAATGGACCTCCAGAGACGTCGTCGGCCACATCGTCGACATGCACGCCGCGATGCTCAGCCCGCTCGGCAGGTCGCTCAGCCCCGCGCCGCCCGTCGAGGAAGACCCGGCCGCCGCCTTCGCCTCCGCGCGTGCCGACGTCGAGTCGCTGCTCACCGACCCGGCCGCCGCCGCGCGGGAGATCGACACCCCCGGCGGGCGCATGTCCGTCGAGCGGCACATCGACCAGGTCGTCAGCGCCGACATGGTGCTGCACGGCTGGGACCTCGCCCGCGCGACCGGCCAGGACGACACGATCGACCCGGCCGAGCTCGAGGAGATGTGGCCCGCCGTCCAGCGGATCCCCGAGGAGATGCGCATCCCCGGCGCCTTCGGCCCGGGCATCGTCGTCTTCGGCCCAGAGGTCGCGGTGCCCGGCGACGCTCCGCTCCAGCATCGCGTCCTCGGTCTGCTCGGCCGCGACCCCCACTGGTCCGCCTGACCGGAGCCCCGCGATCACCTCGCGGGCGCGTCCGGGGTGCGCGTGACCTTCGAGCCCAGCCAGGACACGAGCCCGGTCGCCGACTCGGCCACCTGGCTGATCACGTAGAACAGCTTCGGCGGCACGTGCGGGAGCAGCGCGGAGTGCCGGTGGCCGAGCAGCGTGAACATCTGCCCCGGCGGCAGGTCGATGTAGCGCGGCAGGTTCTCGTACCACTGGGCGCTGCGGTGGGCGCTCTTCTGGGTGCCCTGGATCGCGGTTTTGCGGTCGCGCTCGTAGCGGGCGAGGGCGGCCGGCAGCGTCGCCTCCTCGTACAGCGCGTTGACCAGGCCGGCGGCGTCCCCGAGCGCGAGGGCGGTGCCCGCGCCGATGGAGTAGTGCGTGGTGTGCGCGGCGTCCCCGAGCAGGACGACGTTGTCGCGGTGCCACGTGCGGCAGGTCAGGGTGCGGAAGTTCAGCCAGTGCGAGCTGCCGTCGGGGTGCGCCCGGCCGATCAGCGGGTGCCCGTCCAGGATCTCGGAGAAGAGCTTCTCCAGGACGGCCAGGCTGTCGGCCTCGTCGGCCTCGTGGAACCCGAGCCCGCGCCAGGTCGCGGGGGAGCACTCGACGACGCAGGTGCTGTGCGTCCGGCTGAATCCGTAGCCGTAGCACCAGATCCAGCCGTGCGGGGTCTCCGTGAAGGCGAAGGTGAAGTCCTTGAAGATCCGGGTGGTGCCGAGCCAGGTGTAGAAGTTGTTCCCGACCGCGAACTCGGGGCCGAAGTGGCCGGCGTGGCGCTGCCGCAGCGTGCTCTTGACGCCGTCGCCGGCGACGATGAGCTCGGCCTCGGGCAGCTCGTGCTCGCCGGTGATCTCGCGCTCGAACTCGACGCGTACGCCGAGCGCGCGGGCCCGTTCGACGAGGATGTCGAGCAGCAGGTGCCGGCCGATGCCGAAACCCTCGTCCCCGTGATCCACCCTCACCGTCGCGCGGTCGTGGATGTGCGCGACCCAGCTGTCCCAGTGGACCGAGTTCGCGCGGATGGCGCTCGCGGACTCGGGGTCGGCGGCGAGCAGGTAGCCGAGCAGCTCGTCCCAGTAGGTCACGCCCCAGCCGTACGTCGATCCGGCCGGGTTTCGCTCGTAGACGGTGATGTCGTGGGACGGGTCCACCCGCTTCATCAGGATGGAGAAGTACAGATTGGCGGGTCCGCCACCGACGCAGGCGACCTTCACAAGAGCCCCCGTATTGCACAAGGTGACATATTTGTCACTAAGAGTAACAGGGCTCGGTCGGCTGTCTGGGGATGGGGCGTTCCAGAGAACGGGACGAGCGCGTCCGCTCAGCGGATCAGCTCGTACTCGACCTGCTCGATCGGGTTGCCGTCGCCGAAGTCGTGGTCGCGGACCGCGCCGGACTCCGTGAAGCCGCTCTTGGCGTAGAAACGACGGGACTGGGGGGTGCCACGCAGCGTCCACAGATGGATCCGCCCGAAGCCCTCCTCGCGGATCCTGTCCAGGGACGCGGTCATCAGGGCAGCCGCGATGCCGGTGCCCCAGCCGTCGGGGTGACCGTAGAAGCCGAAGATCTCCGCCGACTCCGGGTGCGCCGGCGAGGTGCCGAAGTAGGAGAACGCCAGCGGTCGCCCGTCCAGCGTGGCCAGCAGGATGGTGTCCTTGCCCTCGGCGAGCACGCCGTGCCATTTGCCGCGCCGGTGGCTCACCGCCTCGTCGAAGAACTCCGTTGGGAAGAATCCGGCATAGGCGGCCTTCCAGGACTCGGCGTGGATCTCACCCACCGCGTCCCCGTCGCCGGGAGATGCCGGGAACACGTTGATTGCTCCGTTCATGGGAAAACGCTATCGCCGCGTGCGACCCGGCGGACGGCGTCGATGAGCTCGTCCACGTGGGGCGGGTCGATGCCGATCACCGCCACGTCGGGGCGGTGCTGGTCGGCAGCAGGGCCCCTGATGAGCAAGGCCGAAAGCGACACGATGCCCGGCTATTCGGACAAGCCGGCCGGTCACCGCTTGCCCGGCTTCCGGCCGCCGGGCTGAACTGGCACCGGTCAAGCAGGGCGCCACAACCCCCTCACCGACGACGTTCAGGAGTCCGGCAATGGCTGTTGACGAACCACAGACGGGAAAGGCGCGCCTGGCCGGGCGCTTCGTCTGGCACTACGTCGAGATGGTCATCGCGATGAGCCTCGGGATGCTGCTGCTCGGCCTGGTGTGGAGCGCGGTCCTGCCGGGGGACACCCGGTTCGACGTCAGCACGTTGATCATGGCCGCCGACATGACGATCGGCATGGCGATCTGGATGCGGGTGCGCCGCCACGGCTGGGCCGCCATCGGCGAGATGGGCCTGGCGATGTTCGCGCCGTTCCTCGTGCTGCTCGTCCCGTACTGGTTCGGCGCGTTGCCGGGCCACCTGGTGATGGCGATCGGGCACACGCTGATGTTCGTCCTCATGGCCGTGGCCATGCTGTGGCGGCGCGAGGAGTACCTCCGCCATCACCACCGCCTGCGCGTCCCGTGGAAGTGGGTCAGAAGGACGGCCGTGGTGCTGGCCGTGCTGCTGATCCCCGCTTCGGTCTCCGCGGTGAACACCATCGGCAAGTTCGGCGACCTGTACCGGGCGCGCTCGGACGCGGCGTCGGCCCAGCCGGTGGCCAAGGCCCATGACCCGGCCAAGCCCACGGTGGCCTTCCTGGTCGGCGGCAAGGGCTCCAACGTGGCCGACCTGCTCGGCCCGTACGAGGTGCTGGCGGGCACCGGCCGGGTGAACACCTACGTCGTCTCGGCGGGACCCCGGCTGGTGCCCCTGACCGGCGGCCTGGACATCGTGCCGGACCTGACGTTCGACGAGCTGACGCGGCTGATGAGCGAGCGGAACGACAGCCTCGACGCCGTGGTGATCCCGGCCCTGCAGCCGCCCGATCCGGCCGAGTCCGCCTCGATCAGGGCCTGGCTGCGGCAGCAGTCGGCCGCCGGCGCGCTGACCGTCAGCGTCTGCGCCGGCGCCCGTACGTTCGCCGCGAGCGGACTGCTGGACGGCAGGCCCGCCACCTCCCACTGGCTGCGGCTGTCCGGGCTGCGGAAGGACTTCCCCGACGTCAAGTGGACGAGCGGCACGCGGTACGTCGACGACGGAAACGTGATCACCACCGGCGGCGTGCTGTCAGGGGTGGACGGCGGTCTCCGGATCATCGAACGGCTGCTCGACGCGGACACCGCGCGTGCGGCGGCGCAGCGGGTCCACTGGCGCCACTACCTGCCCGGCAGGGCCGCGCGGATCCCCGAATCCGCTCTGGCGCCGTCGGACGTGGTCGTCGCGCTCAACGCCTCCTACCAGACCGGGCCGACGACCATCGGCGTCCAGCTCACCGAGGGCGTCGGGGAGCTGGAGCTCGCCTCCGCGTTCGTCTCCTACACCGAGGAGTCCATGGTCGGGCGCACCGTCGCGGTCGGTGACGGCGTGATCCACTCCAAGCACGGGCTGACGTTCGTCCCGCGTTCGACCGTCGCGGCGGCCGACCTCGACCGTCTCCTCGTGCCGGGGCTGGACGCCGCGAGCCGCCGCGCGGCGGCCGCCACGGGGCCGCGGCCCGAGTACCTCCACGTCAACCCGGAGTTCGCGTTCGACCCGGTGCTGCGCGACCTCGCCCGCACCTACGACGTGCAGACCGCCCGGTTCACCGCCAAGACGCTGGAGTACCCGGTGCTCGACGTCAAGCTGACCGGCAGCGCCTGGCCGTGGTCCGCCACCCTCGTCCCCGTGCTGCTCGCCCTGCTGGGCGGCGCCGCCGCCGTCGCGACCGGCATGGTGTCCCGCCGGATCCGCGCCCGGCGCCCGGAACCGTCCGACGCGCCGGCGCCCGAGGAGCCGCCGGTGACGACGGCTCCCGAGCGCTGACCCCCTCCGCGTGGTATCGGTTCAGGCCGAAATCCGCCTCATGGCCGGGCGAGCCGGAAGAGGCGCTCGTTGATCTTGTAGTAGAGGTTGCCGAAGTGGTCGGCCGTCAGTCCTTCCATCCCCGCTTCCGTCCGCAACACGGTCACCGCCTTGGTCGACCTGTCGATCGAGAAGATCTGGTCGCCGGCCGTGCCGTACACGCGGGCCGGGTCCTGGGGCACGGTCAACAGCACCCCGTCGCGCCAGGCCGCGCTGGGCTTGGCCGTGTAGTCGGGGTCGGCGAACAGCCGTTTGACGGTGATCGCCTCGGGCCGCGCCGGATCGAGGGTGAACAGCGAGCCGCCCGCCAGCCCCCACAGCTCGCCGTCCACCGCCGCCAGGGCCGTGACGGCCTTGGGCGCCGTCAGCGGGAGCGGATGCGTGCGCACCGTGCCGGTGGCGGGGTCGTAGGAGAACAGCGTGGCCGACGCCCCCGGGGCGTAGACGGGGTCGACGCCCAGGGCGCCGCGCGTGGAGGTGCCGCCGAACACCTTGCCGCCCGCGTACGCCAGCGAGACGACGGCCTGGTCGGGCACCACGCACAGGGTCCGCCCTGCCGTGCCCTGCTTCCAGACGGTGAGGGCGCCGCTGCGTTTGCCGTACTTCGGCACCGTGCCCATGTAGACGGTGCCGTCCGGCCCGCCGGCCAGCGCGTACGGCCGGTCCTGCGGGGGCGGGCCCTGGCCCGGCTCGCAGTCGTCGGCCTTGTCGCCCGCCTCGCCGCCCGTGTACCTGAGCGTGGGCGGCCACGGGCCGCCGGGCTGGTAGCTGTAGATCCTGGCCGAGGGATAGACGCCGATGTAGAGCAGGCCGTCGTGGGCCAGCAGGCTGTCGGTCTGGTTGAGCCCGTTGAGGGTGGGCCGGTCCGGCTGGTTTTCGTCGTCGTCGCCCCGCAGCGGGTCGTAGACGCCGGTGCCGCCGGTCAGGTAGCCGCCGGTGTAGACGCGGCCGTCGGGTCCCGCGCCGAGCGCGTTGATCGCGGCGGGCAGGACGGGGGTGCCGGTCACGAGATTGCTGCTCCAGCGGCCGCCGGCGGGCTCGTACTTGAAGATCCTGGTGCCGTCCGTGGCCGCGCCGAGGCCGACCAGGGTGCTGCCCGACCAGGTGTAGCCGGTGACGTCGAGTCCGGGCCGCACGGAGGTCGCCTGCACGGTCCGGGCGGCGATGTCGTACGAGTGCAGCAGGCCGTCCTTGACGAACCAGACCAGGCCGTCGCGGGCCGGGGAGTGGTGCAGGTCGACGTCGGTGATCGCGGCGTCGGTGGCGGCCGAGTAGGAGCCGTCGGCGTCGCGGACGACGCGCAGCACGAGCAGGGTGCGGTCGATCCAGGCGAACAGCCTGTCGCCCGTCCAGGTGAGGCCGCCCACCATCGAGTTGTGGGCGTAGGCGGCCGGAAGGAGGCTGTCCACCCGGCCGGTGACGTTGTCGTACCTGATCAGGGCGGCGTTCGTGCCGGTGCCGAGGTAGGTGGCGTTCGCGGCCGGGTCGTGGGCGAGGCTGCGCACGTACTGGGCGCCGGCCACGATGGGCACGCTGCCGATCGTGGTGAAGGCGCCGTTGTCGTACTTGAAGTAGCGGCCGTCGTTGTAGGTGCCGCCGTACACCTTCCCGCCCGCTCCCGGCTCCAGGTCCCAGATGAAGGAGTAGCCGCCCTCCGCCCGGCCGAGGTCGGTGATCGTGGACTGGCCGGGGACGTGCCGGTAGAGCTTGGAGTTGGGGTAGGTGCCGAGGTAGACGCTGCCGTCGGTGGCGGTGGCCGCCGCCCAGCCGCCGACGGTGGGCGTGGCCGCGCTGTCGGGGATGGTGAGCTTCCGGGTCACCTTCTCGGTGGCCACGTCGATCACGGCCAGCTGCGGGTTGGCCTCCGCGGTGCCGGTGTAGACGGCGTACGCGCTGCCGCCCGCGAACGTGGTGGCGTTGGGCACGCTGCTGTCGATCTGCACGCCCAGGTCGGTCACGTCCTTGGTGATCAGCACCTCGTCCCAGTAGGCGGTGCCCACGTCGGCCACGCCCGAGTAGATGAGGGCCGAGACGGTGGCCGTGCCGGCGGGCGCGACGCCCGAGGCCGTGACGCGGTTCCAGCGCCTGCCCGTCGCCGGGGCGTTGCCGCCGCCGGCCAGCAGGTTGCCGGAGGCGTCACGGAAGCGCAGATACAGGTACGCGGTGCCGCTGTCGGCCCACACCTGGGCCTGCAGGGTGTAGCGGGTGCCCGCGGTGGCGGGCAGGCCCGGCATGCTCTCCCTGCCGTAGGCGGCGGCCGGGTCGGCGTCGGTGACGCGCGCCGTGGTGCGCCCGTCCCAGGCCACGGCCTCGACGCCGCCCGCGGTGTGCGAGCCGCTCCAGCCGGCCAGCCCGTTGTCGAAGCCGTCGTTGGCGATCCGCAGGTCGGCCGCGAACGCGGGCGCTCCCGGCGGTGCCGCGAGCAGTGCCGCCAGGAGCGCCGTCGCCACCGCTCCGCGCGTCAGCCGGGGCCACTTTAAATGCCCCTCCACGGGAATCCGCACGGCACCACCTCCGGGGTCGTGTTCGTTTACGCTCAATTCCGGTCCCGACCGTAACCTTATGGGCGTGGCCCGTCAATGGCGCCGGCCCATCCCCCGTGAGAGCTACCTGAATCGTCCGCTCATTGGTGATTCGCCGGACACCATCGCGCTCATACCGTCTTCGCCGGGGCCGCCGATCGCGCGGCCGACGTCAACGGAGGTCACCATGAGCACGCCAGCCACAGTCCCCGGCGACGGCCGGATACGCAGGATCGCCCGCTTCCCCCTCACCTGGATGCTGATCGGGCTGCTCGGCCTCATCGTGGTGTCGGCGCTGACCGGGGGCGGAGCGCCGGTGCTCGCCGTGGTGGGCGCGGTCGCCGCGGTGGTCGTCTACCGGGCGGTCATGCGCTTCGTCGCGGGGCGGCCCACTCCGGAGATCGCCAGAGACGGGGCCGGTCGGGAGGCGCTGTCCGGCGCCGGGATCGGCCTGGGGTTCGTGCTCGGCTCCGTGCTCCTGATCACGGTGGCCGGCGGCTATTCGTTCTCGTGGTCGTCGGGGAACGTCCTGCCGGTGGTGTTCACGGCGGTCGGCGCGGCCGTCACCGAGGAGCTGATGTTCCGCGGCCTGGCGTTGCAGGCCCTGGAGGCGCTGTGGGGCAGCCGGGTGGCGCTGGCGATCACCGCGCTGCTGTTCGGCGGCATGCACCTGGCCAACCCGGGAGCCAGCCTCTGGAGCTCGCTGGCGATCGCCGTCGAGGCCGGCGTCCTGCTCGGTGCCGCGTACCTCTGGCGGCGCAGCATCTGGTTCGTCGCGGGACTCCACTTCGCCTGGAACGCCACCGAGGGACTGCTGGGCATCCCGGTCTCCGGCCATGTGTCGCCCGGTCTGCTGACCGCCGAGGTCTCGGGTCCGGCGGTGCTGACCGGGGGCGAGTTCGGGCTGGAGGCGTCGATCGTGCCCGTCCTGGTGAGCCTGCTGCTCGCCGTACCGATGCTCGTCCTCGCGCACCGGCGCGGCGGACTGCTCCCTGCGCGCCGTAGGGGTCGTTAGGCTTGCCCGGTGTTCGCGAACGCCGCCCGTTCCGCCCGCTCATGGTCAGACTGGTGGCGAGCTTGCCACCAGTCCGTGAAGGACACCGCGCTCGCGGCGGCGCTCATGCTGCTGGCGTCCGTGCCGACGATGTCCGCCATCGGGGCGCAGCTCGGCGACCTGCCCAAGCGCCCGCTGGACGCGCTGGCCGTGGCGCTGACCGTGGCCCAGTCCGCGCCGCTGGTGGTACGCACCCGATGGCCCGCGGCCTGTCTCGCGATCATCGGTGCCGCCTTCGCCCTTCATCAGGCGCTGAGCTATCCGCAGACGTTCGCCAGCATCGGGCTCTATCTGTCCCTGTACGCCGCCGGCGCCTACCAGGCCCGGTTCCGCCGCGGCCTCGTCGCGGTGTCGACCGTGGGCTATGTCCTGCTGGTCGTCGTGCTGCACGGCCTGGGGTCGCCCAACGGAGTCCCGGCGTTCCTCGCGTTCTATCTGACGTTGGCGGTGATCTGGATGGCTGGTGCCGGGATGCGCCGGTGGCGGGCTGACGAGGCCGAGCGACGGCGCCTGAGCGCGGAGGTGGCCGCAGCCGCCGAACGGGCGCGGATCGCCCGCGAGCTGCACGACGTGGTCACCCACCATGTGACCGCCATGGTCGTCCAGGCCGACGCGGCGCAGTTCCTGGTCGGCAACGCGCCGGAGCGGGCCGGCGCCGGGCTCGCCGCCATCAGCGACACCGGCCGGCGGGCGCTGACGGAGCTGCGGTACCTGCTCGGGGTGCTGGAGGCCACCGGCGATTCGGCGGTCGCGGGCCGCGCGCCGACCCTGGGCAAGATCGGTGACCTGGTCGAGCAGGCCCGGCTGGCCGGCCAGCCCGTCGAGCTGACCGAACGCGGCGAGCAGCGGCCGCAGTCCGTCGACGTGGAGCTGGCCGCCTACCGGGTCGTGCAGGAGACGCTCACCAACGCGATCAAATACGCGACAGGGCGGTCCACCGCGGTCACGGTCCACCACCACGACGATCACCTCGAGATCGAGGTGATCACCGACGGGCCCGCCGACGCCGCACCCGTCGTGCCGTCGGGCGGGCGAGGTCTGGACGGGCTGCGGGAACGCGTACGCATGCTCGACGGCGAACTGGCGGCCGGGCCCCGCCCCGGCGGCGGGTTCGGCGTCCGAACCCTCATCCCGTACAGGAGCAGTCCATGACCGACCCGCCGATCCGGGTGCTCATCTGCGAGGACCAGGCGCTGGTGCGCGCCGGCTACATCACCATCTTCTCCGCCCAGCCGGACATGGAGGTCGTCGGGGAGGCCGCGGACGGCCGCGCGGCCGTCGAGGCCGCCCGGCTGCTGGGCCCGGACGTCATCGTGATGGACATCCGGATGCCCATCGTGGACGGCATCGAGGCCACCCGGCGGCTGGCCGGCCCCGGCACCGAGGACCCGGCGAAAGTGCTGGTCGTCACCACCTTCAACGTCGACGAGTACGTCTACGAAGCGCTCAAGGCCGGTGCCAGCGGCTTCCTGCTCAAGGACGCGCCACCGGCTGAGCTGGTCAACGGCGTGCGGACCATCGCCCGCGGCGACTCCCTCCTGGCGCCCGCCGTCACCCGCACGCTCATCGGCCACTTCGCCGAACGGCTCCGCCCCGCCGACACGTCCCGCCCGGCCAGGGACGAGATCGTGCGCACGCTGACCCCCCGCGAACTCGAGGTCCTCGAACAGATCGCGGGCGGCCTGTCGAACGCGGAGATCGCCGAGAAGCTGTTCATCACCGCCGAGACCGTGAAGACCTACGTGTCGCGGATCCTGGCCAAACTCGAGCTGCGCGACCGCGTGCAGGCCGTCGTCCTCGCCTACCGGGTGGGGCTGGTGTCCGGCACGGACTGAGCTGCCGCCTTGACTACACAGGGTTATTTTCGCAGCTAGGACGGGCACAACGTCAGGAGTGCCCGCCTGGAGGAGCCCAATGCCGACCGTCGTCCGGTTCACCGCCGTCGCTCTGCTGGTCGTACTCGCCGCTGCCTGCGCCGACTCGCGTACCACGCCGTCAACGCCTCTGTCGGTGGCGACGGACACGCCGCCACCCACGACGGACACCGTGTCTCCCATGCCGACCGCCTCCGTCCGGCCCTCGGCCACCGGGCATCACCCGGCCGACGGGCGCAGCCTGGCGTCCTGCAAGGACGCCGACTGCGAGGTCGAGGTACGGGCAGGCGACCGGCTCCGGATCGACAGGCGGTTCGGCGTGCAGCGGCTCACCATCAGCTCACTCGACCCGGACGAGGCCACGATCGCGCTCCTGGGCTTCACCGGCGGGCTGCAGGCCGAGGGGGCGAACGTCAGCATCTCCAGCAGCTGCGTCAACGGGCGCTGCCGCGACGAGGGCAAGCTGTCCCTGGCTCCCGGCAGGTCCGCCCGCATCAACAACCTGCGGGTGGAGCTGCCCTACCTCTCCCGCGACCACGCCATCCTGCGCCTCACCCCCAGGTGAGCCGCTGACCCGCCTCGCCGGTCGTGCCTTTACTCTTTCCGTCTTTCCGGTTTTAGGCGCGCACATGCGCAATGGAGGAGTAGGCGCCGCAAAGGAACGCTCGCGCCCTTCCCGGATCCCGTGAATTGTCCGAAAGGACGAAAACGATGATGGACATCCAACGGAAGGCCCGCCTGGGGTTGGTACTGGCCGCGACGGCCGTCGCGACCGTCACCAGCACCGCCACCGAAGCCGCCACGACCAGGGCCGCGCTCTCCTGGCACTCGGGCTGGTTCGTCAAGACCATGTGTTACAAGGACACCCGCTCGTTCGCCCAGAGCGCGCTGAGCCGAAACGGCTTCAAGACCGTCGCCACCCCGCCCAACGCCGTTCTGGGCAGCGACGACAGCACCCTGGTGGAGGTTTCCTACGCGCCCGCGCAGACCAGTTACCACCCGAACCAGTTCGCGAGGGTCCACTTCACCGTGACCGCCATGTCCAACGATTCGGGCGCGGCCCAGACCGCCCGCAACCGCGTCCGCGAGAACATCCAGAAGCAGCGCTACATCGACACCTGCTGACCCGCGGCCGGTTGTTTCCGGCGGGCGATAATCGGCGCCGAAAATGCGTCGTAAACGCCCGCCGGTGAAACTTTCAGTCACCGGGCCGACAAATGTTTGACAACGGGTGCCGCACGGCCGACGTGACCATAGGCAACACCGGAACGCGTACGTTCAGCCCCGGGGGCTGGTCGAGGTCAGGTTCCCCAACACCCCGCTCCCGGACGAAGTGGCGCACGTCACCGCGGTCACGCCGAATCCGTGGCGGCGGGGCCTCCCGGGGTCTGGACGGTGACCCTGGCCGGGCTGCCCACGACACCCACCGGCCACCTCAGAAGAGCCCGCACGTCAGGTCGTGCTCCAGCGTGCGGGCGTAGGACTCGACGCCGGCCACGATGTCGATCGTGTCGGGGTCGAGCAGCCACTGGGTCTGCAGGCCGTCGAGAGTCGCGATGATCTCGGCGGCCTTGGCCGCGGGGTCGATGTCCTGGCGGGCGAGCCCGGCGGCCTGGGCCGACCGGATGCTGTCGGCGACGATGGCGCGCATCGCGCGGTAGCGATCGACGAAGTGCCGGTGGCCGGGCGCGCCGGGCTCGAGGCTCTCGGCGACCAGCACGGTGAACAGCTTGGCCAGCCCCGCCCGCTCCTTGTTGCGGCGCGCGAACTCCGGCATGGCCCGCAGCCGCCCGGAGGGCTCCATACCCAGGAGTTCCATCGCGAAGGCCTCGCTGTCGAGGTCGCGCCGTTCGATCACGGCCAGGAGCAGTCCCGCCTTGCTGCCGAAGTGATGCAGGAGGCCGGGCTCGCTGATGCCGGCCCGGGCCGCGACGGCGGGCAGGGACGTGCCACGGAAGCCGTCGCGCGCGAACATCTCCGCGGCCACGGCGATGATCTCCTCACGCCGTAAGCGCGCGCGTTCCTGTCTGCTGGGGTCTTGCCTACTTCGGGCCACGGTGTTAAATCTAACCCATCACTTACCGAGTGCTCAGTAAGTGAATTCCCCCAGAAGTAGCGAGGTGTGACTCATGTCATCGAGGCGCCGACGCATCACCGGGTTGATGACCGCGGGAATCCTGCTGGCCGGGCTGGGCACCTGCCAGCAGGTGCAGGCCGCGCAGCGGGAGCCGGTCATCCTGATCCACGGCTGGAACGGGTCGCCGACCGAGTTCGCTCAGATGGAGGCAGCGCTGGAGCAGGCCGGCCATCCCGCGTACACGATCGACCTGCCCGGCGAGGAGAACATCGCCAACGCGGGAGCCATCAGGGACCTGGTGGCACAGGTACGGCAGGAGAACGGCGGCGGGAAGGTCAGCCTCGTCGGGCACAGCATGGGAGGGCTGTCGGCGCGCTATTACCTGAAGTCCCTCGGCGGCGCCGATGCCACGCTGAGCTACGTCTCGATGGGCACCGGGCAGCGCGGCTACTGGCCGGCCTGCCTCCTGCCGGCGAACCAGGGCGGGCAGATGTGCCCGACCAGCACCTTCATCAGCCAGCTCAACAGCGGCGACCCGACGCCCGACCCCGTCCGCTACACGCTGCTGGTGAGCTCGCTCGACGAGACCCGCAACGACGTCATCGACGGCGTGTGGTGCAAGGCCGAGTTCGCCGGGGTGGCGCATGCCGACGAGCCGAAGTCGCAGGTGTTCATCAATGGGGTGATCAGCGCCCTGGACGGGACCTGCCCGTCCTGACCCGGGTACAGCTGGCTGTACCCGAACGCTCCAGCGCACGGGATCGATCAAGGATGCCGTTCGCCGACATGCTGGGTGATGTCCGAAACGGACGACCCCCACCAAGAAATCAGGAGCGTTTCCCATGTCGCGTACCTCTTCCGAGTCGAAGTCCTCCCGGCGCGTGCGGGTTCTCGCCGCGGCGGCGCTGGCGGCGCTGTCGGGGCTGGTCGTGGCGGGGACGCCGGCCGCCGCGGCCACCGGGCTCGACCGCACCGCGAAAGTCGTGCGGCAGAGCCCGGACGAGGGCCTGTCCGCCGAGCTGGCCGAGGTGCGGGACGAGCTGAAGCGCAACCACCGGCCCGACGCCGTGCAGCGGAAGCTGGACGGGCTGGTGGAGAAGGACAAGTTCCCGGCGGCGCTGGCCGCGGTGCAGGACGGCAAGGGCCGGACCCGCCACTACACCGCCGGGGTCGCGGACCTGAGGACCAAGGAGGAGGTCCCGGTCGACGGCCGGGTGCGGATCGCGAGCAACACCAAGATGTTCACCGCGGTAGCGGTGCTGCAGCTGGTCGGCGAGGGCAAGGTCGATCTGGACGAGCCGATCGAGACGTACCTGCCGAAGGTGGTCCGCGGCAAGGGCGCCGACGGCAGGAAGATCACGGTGCGGCAGCTGCTGCAGCACACCAGCGGCCTGCCGAACTACACCCGCTGGATGCCGAGCATGTTCGAGAGCCGCAACGTCTACCGCTCGCCCCAGGACCTCCTGGACATGGCGTTCGCGCACAAGACGTCGTTCGCGCCGGGCACGAGCTGGGAGTACAGCAACACCAACTACGTGCTGGCGGGCCTGCTGATCGAGAAGGTCACCGGCCGTCCGGTGGCCGAGGTGATCACGGATCGCATCATCAAGCCGATCGGGCTGCGTGACACGTACTGGCCGGGCAAGGGGGACAGGACGATCCGCGGGCGGCACCCGCAGGGGTACGGGTCGGACAAGCCCGGCGGCAAGCTGAAGGACATCACGAACCTGGACCCGTCGTGGGGATGGGCGGCCGGCCAGCTGATCGGCACCCCGAGCGACCTCAACCGCTTCATGACCGCCCTGATGGGCGGCAAGCTGCTCAAGCCGGAGCAGCTGGCGGCGATGAAGCACACGATGAAGGCGCCCGGGTTCCCGGCCGGCTGGGAGTACGGGCTGGGCCTGATGAAGATGCCGCTGAGCTGCGGCGGCGTCACCTGGGGCCACGGCGGTGACATCGACGGGTACGAGACCCGCAACGGGGTGACCGAGGACGGCCGCGCCGCCACCGTCGCCGTCACGGCGCTGCCTCCCAACGAGGAGGCCCACCAGCACGTGATCGAGGCCATGGACACCGCGCTGTGCGCCAAGCGGTAGCCGATCTCTGACGAAAGCCGCCCGGATCCTGTCCGGGCGGCTTTCGTATGTCGGGATTTACCGTGGCCCGATCATTCGTGTCAACTTTCCCGGCCGACTTTCGTCGGGCGCTGATGAAAATTTCACGAATGCGAAACTTTATGGCCGGGAAGTTCGGGCAGGTTATGCGTATACAGCGCGTTTTGGACCGATCCTGTGAGTGACGTGACATTGACATATGTGCTTGATCTCAAGAATCTGTTTGGGAGCGCTCCCATACTTTTCAACAGCAGGAAAGGGCATTTGCCGTGGATCTGTTGGACAAGAATCAGGGGCTCTTCCTGGCCCTGTACCGGATCGTGCTGGGACTGCTGTTCGCCTGCCACGGCGCGGCGACGCTCTTCGACGTGCTGGGCGGTGCGCAGGGCCCGGTGCCCACCTTCGGACAATGGCCCGGCTGGTGGGCCGCGGCCATCGAACTGGTCGGCGGCATCCTCGTCCTGCTCGGACTGGGTGCCCGCGCCGCCGCCGTCCTCTGCTCGGGCACCATGGCCTACGCCTACTTCGTCGTCCACCAGCCTCAGGCGTTGTTCCCGATCGAGAACGGCGGTGAGAAGGCGGCGCTCTTCTGCTGGGGCTTCCTGCTCATCGCCGTCCTCGGGCCCGGCCGCTGGGCGCTGTCCACGCTGCTGACGCCTTCGCGGCAGCTCGCCCACGACGGGGCTGAAGTCACTCGGTGAGGAACAGCTCGACGACGGGCACGGCGACGTCGGGGCGCTGTACGGGCAGGTCGAGGGTCAGGACGTCCGGCGACACGGCCCCCATCGTGGTGAGGCCGGCCTGCTGGCCGGGGTCGATGACCCGCGTACGGATCTCCGACGCGTCGTGCAGGAATTGGGCGTACTTCACCCGCCCGGCCAGCCCCGGCAGGTGCAGGTGGCCGAACGGCCAGGCGAACAGGTGCAGGTAGAGCCGGTCGCCACGCTGGGTGTAGCGGCAGTCGGGAGGCGCCGTGAAGCCGCTGGGCCCGCAGCCGTAGATCGAGCGGGAGTTCAGCCGCATCCAGGCGCCGATGTCGGCGAGCGTCCCGCGCGCGCGGGGGTCGATCTGGCCGCGCCCGTCCGGGCCCACGTTGAGCAGCAGGTTGCCGCCCTTGGCGACGCTGTCGACCAGCATCCGTACGAGCAGGTCCGGCGACTTGTAGTCGAGGTTGTCCCGGTCGTATCCCCAGCTGCCGTTGAGCGTCTGGCACGCCTCCCACGGCACCTCATGGCCGTCGACGACCATCGGCCCGGCGGGCTGGTACTGCTCGGGGGTGACGAAGTCGCCGGGGATGTCGAGCCGGTCGTTGACGATGACCTCCGGCTGGAGCTCCCTGACCATCGCGAGCAGCTCGTCCGAGCGCCAGTCGTCGGCGCCCTTGCCGCCCCAGTTCCCCGGCCTGCCCCGGTAGGAGAAGTCGAAGAACAGGTAGTCGATCCGGCCGTAATCGGTGAGCAGCTCGCGCACCTGGGCGTGCAGGTAGTCGGCGTACTTGGAGACGTCGCGGCCCGCGGCGGCGGCCTTGAACGCCTCGTCGTCGCGCTGGGGATGCAGCGAGTCGACCGGGAACTCGGGATGGTGCCAGTCGATCAGCGAGTGGTAGAACCCGACCTTCAGCCCCTCGGCGCGGACGGCCTCCACGAACGGCGCGATCAGGTCCTTGCCCCAGGGGGTGCGCGTCGCCTTGTAGTCGGTCTGCGCCGAGTCCCACAGGCAGAAGCCGTCGTGGTGCTTGGTCGTGAGGACGACGTAGCGCATGCCGGCCTCCTTGGCCAGCCGAGCCCATCGCGCCGGGTCGTACAGGTCGGGATCGAAGTGGTCGAAGTAGCGCTGGTAGTCCTCGTCGGTCAGGCGCTCGCGGTTCTTCACCCACTCGTGCCGGGCCGCCAGAGAGTACAGACCCCAGTGCACGAACATGCCGAACCGGGATTCGGCGAACCAGGCGTGGTGCTGCACGATGTCCCTCTTCTTCAAATGTTCAGCGTCCGCCGAGACCGCTGGTCGCGATCCCGCGTACGAGATGTTTCTGCAGGATGATGAGCAGCGCCGTGGTCGGCGCCATGGAGATCACGGCCGCGGCCATGATGAGGTTCCACTGGGTACCCTGCTGCCCGAAAAAGAGCTGCAGACCCAGCGGGACCGTGGCCTTCTCGTCCACCGAGTTGATGATGATCAGCGGCCACAGGAAGCTGTTCCAGTAGTTGATGAACGTGAAGACCGCCAGCACCGCGAGCGCGGGCCTGACCAGCGGCAGCATGATGCTGGTGAAGACGCGCACCGCTCCCGCGCCGTCGAGGCGGGCGCTCTCGGCGAGCTCCTCGGGGATGGTCAGGAAGAACTGGCGCAGCATGAACGTCCCGAAGGCGGTGAACGCCCAGGGGAAGATCAGCGCCTGGAACGAGTCCACCCACCCGAACCAGCGCATCAGCATGAACATCGGCACGACCAGCACTTCCTGGGGGATCATCAGGGTGGCCAGGAAGACCAGGAAGACGCCGTCGCGACCGCGCCAGCGCAGCCGCGAGAAGGCGTACGCCGACATGCTCGACGCCACCAGCACCACGAGGGTGCCGCAGACGGCGACGGCGAGCCCGTTGACGATGAAACGCGCGAACGGCAGGAACTCGAACGCCTCGCTGTAGTTCTCCCACCGGATCACCGACCCGAACAGGCTCGGCGGCGACCCGAACACCTCGTCGGCGCGCTTCAGCGACGTGGCCACCATGTACACCAGCGGCGACACGAAGGCGGCGGCCACCAGGTAGAGGGCGGCGTGCGAGACGACCAGCCGGACCCTGTGCGCCCATGGGGAGGCCGGGGCGGCGTGCGCGTGCTCAGACATCGTAGGTGACCCATCTGCGCTGGCCGGCGAACTGCATCGCGGTCACGCCCAGGATCAGCACGAACAGGATCCAGGCCGCGGCGGAGGCGAGTCCGAACTGGTAGACGGAGAAGCCCTGGTTGTAGACGAACATCATGAGGGTCTCGGTGTCGATGCCGGGCCCGCCGCCGGTCATCAGGAACGGCTGGGTGAAGACCTGGAACGACGTGATGAGCGTCATGGTCGTGGCGAAGAACATCGCCGGGGAGATCATCGGCAGCGTGATGCGGAAGAACAGCCGCCACGGCCCCGCCCCGTCGATCTGCGCCGCCTCCACGAGCTGCCGGGGGATGGCGTCCAGGGCGGCCGAGAAGACCAGCATGTTGTACCCGAACCCCTGCCACACGCTCATCGCGACGACGGCGAACATGGCCCAGCCCTGCTCGCCGAGGAAGTTCGGCGCGTGCACGCCGGTGGCGGCGTGCAGCGTGCCGTCGATGAACCCGTTGGGCTGGTAGATCATCCGCCAGACGATCGCGTTGGCCACCATGGGCGTGACCACGGGCAGGAAGAAGATCACCCGCAGGGCCTGGCGGCCCTTGATGCGCGGCGAGATCCACACCGCCAGCCCCACCGACACGATGAGGTTGAGCGGCAGGTAGAGCACCACGAACAGCAACGTGTTGAACAGCGTCCGCCGGAACACGGGATCGCCGAACAGTTGCGCGAAGTTCCCCAGCCCGGTGAAGACCTGCTCGCCCACCGCGGGCCATCGGAAGAAGGCGATCACCAGGGACATCACGATCGGGAAGAGCGTGAACAGCGTCAATCCGATCAGGCTGGGCCCGGCGAACAGGGCGGCGACCTTTCCGTCGCCGCGCCGGCGGCGGGCACGCTGTCCGCGTGCTACCGCCGCTCGCCCGGGTATGGCGTCGTTGTACACGTCACTCCCTGTGGATGGTTGCGCATGCTCGTTACGCCGGTGCCTGCTGCTGGACCTGCTTGAGGACGTCCGCCGCCGTGCCCTGCCCGTTGAAGACCGGCACGCCGTACTGGGCCAGCAGCTTCGACACCTGGTCCCAGCTGGAGGTCGTCCGGAACGGCGTCGCCGTGGCGTTGGCGGCGTCGAGGACCTCCTTGGCGCCCTCGAAGGCGTTCTCGTACCACTTGTTCTGGACGGACTTGCGCGCCGGGTAGGCGCGCCCGATGGTGGCGAGCTGCCCGAGCACGTCGGCGCTGGTCATCACGCTGATCGCCTTGAACGCCTCGTCGGGGTACTGGCACGACTGGGAGATGCCGAAGCCGGACCCGGCCGAGTAGGTCTTGGACCCGTTGGGACCGGCGGGGATGGTGGCCAGGCCCACGCCGAACTTGGCCTGCTCCTTGAGCGACAGGACGGCCCAGGGCCCGTTCACCTGCATCGCCACGTTGCCGTTGAGGAACTGGGTGTCGGCGAAGTTGTTGTCCACGCCGGGCACCTTGGGCGCGACCCCGGCCTTGGCGACCAGGTCCGCGTACCACTGGAAGCCCGTCGCCATCGGCTCGGAGGTGAGGGTGAGCTTGCCGGACGCGTCCACCGGCTCCGCGCCGGTCCGCGACAGGATCATCGAGAACATCGGCAGGTCGATGGGGTAGGCCACGAAGCCGTACTTGCCGCCGGTGGTCAGCTTCTTGGCCGTGGCCTCGAAGTCGGCCATGCTCCAGCCGACCTTCGGCGCCGCCACGCCGGCCGCCTTGAACATGTCCTTGTTGTAGGTGACGATCAGCGAGCCGACGTCGTACGGCAGGGCGTACTGCTTGCCGCCGGAGGCCAGCCCGGCCATGATCGAGGAGTCGAAGTCGCCTGTGTCCAGGCTGTTCTTCTTGATCAGCTCGTCCAGCGGAAGCATGCCGTTGACGTAGCCGCCGGTGCGCAGGCTCTGCATGGAGACGATGCACGGTGCGCTGCCGCCTGCCAGGCGGGTGCCGAGCTTGGTGAAGTAGTCGTTGAACGGAGAGGTCTCCAGTGTGATCTTGATGTTCGGGTATTTCTTGGTGACCTCGTCGGCCACCTTCTGCCAGGCGTCGCGGTCCTCCGTGCCGGAGGCCCACATCGACCAGGTGAGCGTCACCGCACCGTTGCTCGCCTTGCTGCCGCCTGATGATTGCTGACCGCCGTTGTCCCCACAACCGGCGGTGGATCCCCCCGCGATGACCACCGCTACGGCGACTGCCAATGATCGCCGACCGCCATGCATCCGCCTGCCCATCGCAGCTCCACTCAATAAGCTCGGGGCCGAGTTAATAATTGTGAAACTTAGGCGTCGCGCTCTGTAGTGTCAATGAGATCGAGGTGGAAATATCCGATGACTGCTCGTCGAGTCGCCCCTCGTGGAGATCTGACCCGCGTCGAGATCCTGGCGCTGCTCGGCACCGCGGGCGCCCTGGACCGCCGCCAGATCGCGGCCCGCCTACGGCTCGGCGACGCGACCGTACACGAGCACACGCGTCGCCTGCTGGCCTGCGGCTACCTGCAGACTCTCGCCCCGCAGGCCGGGGCCGTCGGCAGGCCCCGCATCCCGCTCCAGGTCGTGCCCGAGGCCGCCGCGACCATGGGTGTGCGGGTCGCCACCGACCATGTCGTCACCGTCGTCGCGGGTCTGGACGGTCGCGTGATCACATCCGATGTATCGCCCTTCGACTGCCGTTCCGATCCGGTCCCTCAGCTGCTCGCGGTGATCAACCACCGGCTGGCCGACCCCACCTTGGGCCCCAGGTTGCGGGCCGTGGGGGTGGTCACTCCGTCCTCTGTCGATTCGGCCACCGGCTATATACGTGTATGTCCCCGATTCGGCTGGAGCGAACTTCCCCTCGGCGAACGGCTGCGCACAGAGCTGCCGATCCCGGTGCTGGTCGACAACGATCTCCGGGCGAGCACCACCGCCGAGCTCCTGTACCGGACGGGCCGCGAGCACGACGACTTCCTGGTGCTCGGCATCGGCGACGGGGTGGGGCTCGGCGCGGTCCTGCAGCGGCGGGTGCACCGCGGCCCGAGCGGGCTGTCCGGCGAGTTCGGCCACACGCCGGTCGCCACCACCGGACCGCGCTGCGCCTGCGGTGCCCGGGGCTGCCTGGAGACGCTCACCAGCGACGGCGGCATCCTGCGCGCCGCCCGCCGCGCCGGCCTCGCCGAGTCGGCCACCACCATCGAGGAACTCCGCGCGCGCTGGGTCTCCGGCGGCGAGCCGGGGCTGGCGGACGTCCTCGCCGGGATCGGCACCGTGCTCGGGCGGGCCGTCGCCGGCGTCGTCAACCTGCTCGGCACGCCCACCATCGCGGTCATCGGCGAGAACCACGTCCTCTGGCCGGGGCTGGAGCCGGGGTTCCTCGCCGCGATGCGGACCAGCCGGGTCACCGCCGCCCACCGCGTTCAGGTGATCGTCCGTCCGTGGAGCGATGCCCAGCACGCCCTCGGCGCCGCCGGCCTGGCCCTCGCCGCCCCGGAGACCCTCGCCTGACCGTTCGCCTCACCACGGCGGACGGTCAGGAATGGAGAAGCGCCGGTCACGGGGCCGCAACTAGCGTCGTCGCCATGGACTTCACCATTCACCAGACGTTCCTCCCGCACAACGACCCGGAGGCCTCCCTGGCCTTCTACCGCGACAATCTCGGCTTCGAGGTCCGCAACGACGTCGGCGACGGCACGATGCGCTGGATCACGGTCGGCCCCGCCGGCCAGCCCGGCACGTCCGTCGTCCTGCACCCGGCGGGCGCCGAACCCGGCATCACCGACGACGAGCGCCGCACCATCCTCGAGATGATGGCCAAGGGCACCTACGCCCGCATGATCGTGGCCACCGCCGACCTCGACGGCGCCTTCGCGCGGCTGCGGGACGGCGGGGCCGAGGTCGTCCAGGAGCCGACCGAGCAGCCGTGGGGGATCCGCGACTGCGCCTTCCGCGACCCCGCGGGCAACATGATCCGCGTCAACGAGCTGGGCTGAGGGGCACCGATGACACAGCAGCAGCAGCGCAAGAGCGGTACGCCCGGGCCGATGTCACGGTGGATCCAATGGCAGCGCATCACCGCCGCCCAGCCCCGTTACGCCAAGTACCAGGCCAAATCCGACCGCGAGTACCCGGTGATCCGGCTCACCCCGCGGTGACGTCACCCCTTGAGGCCGGTGGTCGAGATGCCTTCGGTGATGCGTCGCTGGAAGATCAGGAAGAAGCCCAGGATGGGGATCAGCGACAGCACCGCCATCGCGAGCATCGGCCCCCAGGTGGAGCCGCCGCTGGAGTCGAGGAACGCCCTGAGCGCCAGGGGCACCGTGTACGTGGACACGTCGCTCAGATAGACGAGCTGGCTGAAGAAGTCGTCCCAGGTCCAGATGAAGGTGAAGATCGCGGTCGTGATCAGCGCCGGCCGGGACAGCGGCAGGATGATCCGCCAGTACACCAGGACGGGCCCGCACCCGTCGATGCGGGCCGCGTCGTCCAGCTCGCGCGGCAGCGACCGGATGAACTGCACCATCAGGAAGATGAAGAACCCGTCCACCGCCAGGAACTTCGGCACGATGAGCGGCAGGAACGTGTCCACCCAGCCCAGATACTTGAACAGCGTGTACTGCGGCACGATCAGCACGTGGATGGGCAGCATGATCGACCCCAGCATGATCGCGAACCAGAGCTTCCTGAACCGGAAGCTCAGCCGGGCGAAGGCGAAGGCCGCCATCGAGCACGACATCACGTTCCCGGCCACGGCCGCCGCGGCGATGACGAACGAGTTCGCGAAGAACCCGCTGAAGGGCACGCCCAGCGCGGTCCACCCGGTGGCGTAGTTGTCCGCGACCACGGTCTGCGGCACCAGCCCGGGATCGGTGAAGATCTCGTCGTTGGGCTTGAACGAGGAGCTGATCAGCCAGAACAGCGGATAGAGCATGACGAGCGCCCCCACGACGACCAGCAGGTGGAGGGCCCAGCGGCGGCTAGTCGGCATAGTGCACCCAGTACTTCGAGGAGCGGAAGGCCAGCGCGGTGAAGGCCGCGCTCACCAGGAGGAGCACCCAGGCCAGCGCGGAGGCGTAGCCCATCCGGAAGTTCCCGAACCCCTCCTGGTAGATGAAGAGCGTGTAGAAGAGCGTGGAGTCGGCCGGTCCGCCGACGCCGCCGCTGATGATGAAGGCGGGGGTGAAGGCCTTGAAGGCGTTCACGGTCTGCAGCACGAGGTTGAAGAAGATGATCGGGCTGAGCATGGGCAGCGTGATGCGGAAGAACGCGCGCACCTTCCCGGCGCCGTCCACCGCGGCGGCGTCGTAGAGCTCGGCGGGGATCTGTTTCAGCCCGGCCAGGAAGATCAGCATGGGGGAGCCGAACTGCCAGATGTGCAGCAGGACCAGCGTGTAGATCGCGTACTGGGGCGTGGAGATCCAGCTCGGCCCCACGATCCCGAAATAGCTCAGGGCGTCGTTGATCAGGCCGTCCGCGCCGAAGATCTGCCGCCACAGGATCGCCACCGCGACGCTGCCGCCCAGCAGCGACGGCAGGTAGTAGGCGGCGCGGTAGACCCCGATGCCCCGCACGGGCCTGTTCAGCAGCACGGCGACCAGGAGCGCGAACGCGCCGGACAGCGGCACGGAGAACACGACGTAGATCAGCGTGACCCGTACGGCGTTGACGAAGTGCGGGTCGTCGGTGAGCATCCTGGCGTAGTTGTCCAGCCCCACGAAGGACGGCGCGGTGAGCAGGTCGAAGTCGGTGAACGAGAGGGCCAGCGAGGCCAGGATCGGCCCGCCGGTCAGCAGGAGCAGCCCGGCGAACCACGGCAGCAGGAACAGATAGGCCGCGCGTCCCTCTACTTGAGCACTCGTCGAGCTTCTTCGAAGAATCGGGACACCCCCTGCTCGATCGTGAGCTTGCCGAAGCCGATCTGCTGGTTGATGTTGGTGAGCACCTTGTTGTGCAGCTCCCCGGCGCCGAGCGGCTGGGGCGGCGGCAGCGGGCCGACCTGGTCCTTGATCGAGTCGATGTAGTCGTAGACCGGCTGCTCGGACGGCGACGCCTTGGGCCGCAGCGCGGCGCGGATCGGGGTCGCGGGCGGGATGCCGCGCTCCGACCCGAGCTGGCCGGCCACGTCCGGGTCCGCGACGAGCGCGTTGACCAGGGCCACCGCATCGTCCTTGGCCTTGCTCCCGGAGCTGACGGTCAGCAGCATGGAGGGTTTGTAGTACTGGCCGGGTTTGTCGCCCGTCGGGAGGGTGTGGACGGCGACCTCGTCCTTGGTGAGCGACATGTAGGCGGTGAGCTGGTTGGACCAGGCGAAGTCCATGACCGCCTTGCGGGTGGCGACCAGGCTGTTCTGCACGTCGCCGGCCGCGGTGGCCTGGACGTCCGGCGGCGTGGCCGCGCCCGCCTTGCGCAGGCCGTCCCAGAAGGTGAACCACTCCTTGAGGTCGTCCTCGTCGTAGGCCAGCCTGCCGTCGGCGGTGAAGAACATCTTGCCCCGCTCCAGCAGCCAGTTCTCCAGCGCGCCGCCGTCCTGGGCGCCGTCCTCGGTGCCGAAGACGCCCTTCCCGGCCAGCTTCTTGGCCAGCTCGCCGTACTCGGGCCAGGTGAAGGTCTCGGGGATCTCCACCCCGCGCTCGGCGGCCAGGGTCTTGTTGACGATGAGGGCCGTGGAGTTGATGCCGAAGTTCACGGCGTACTGCTTGCCGTCGATCTTGCCGGCGTTCACCACGTCGGGGTCGAAGCCGGACAGGTCCAGGCCCTTGCCGACGTACGGGCCCAGGTCCAGCAGGCTGCCGCGCCTGGCGTACTCGCCGAGGTAGGAGTAGTCCATCTGGATCACGTCGGGGGCGTTGCCGCCCGCGGTCTGGGTGGCCAGCTTCTCCCAGTAGCCCTCCCAGCCGGAGAACTGGGTCTTGACCTGGATGCCGGGTTTCTTCTTCTTGAACGCGTCGATGGCCTTCTGCGTCGCGGTGTGCCGCGTCGTACTGCCCCACCAGGCGAACTGGAGGCCGGCACCCGAGCCGCCGCCACCGGCGCAGCCGGTCAGGGCGAGGGCGGCCGCGGCGACGCCGGCCTGGAGGAGTCCACGTCTGCTGAGATCTCTCATGCGGGGGTCCATCCGTTATCAAATATTTAACTGGGGACGTTAATTGGCGGGTAACACGACGTCAACGCCACAGGTCAATCGGTTGCGGCTTCGAGACGATCCGATCTCTGGGGGTCTTGACCTTGCCGCTGTCCGGAAATACCGTTCATTGGTGCCAGATACGTCCGATCTATTTGCGGCGAGCGAGCCGTCCAGACGCGAACTCCTCGGTGCCGCGCTGGCGGCTCCCGCGCTCGGCGGCGGCGGTCCGCTGCTCCATGACGAGATCGACTGGGAACGCTTCCTGGCCGACGCCGACCTGGTGTGGAAGCGGATGCCGCAGACCTGGTACGAAGGGCCGTTCCTGGGCAACGGCTTCCTCGGCTCCGGCGTCTACGCGCAGCAGGGCGCCAACGCCGTGCGCTTCACCGTGCAGCACAGCGAGGTC
Organism: Nonomuraea sp. NPDC052116; assembly: GCF_040680035.1. Taxonomy (NCBI): domain Bacteria; kingdom Bacillati; phylum Actinomycetota; class Actinomycetes; order Streptosporangiales; family Streptosporangiaceae; genus Nonomuraea; species Nonomuraea sp. NPDC052116. The sequence goes on from NZ_JBFAWA010000038.1 coordinate 91,729, forward strand.
CAGGACCACCGCCCCGAGTACGGCGCGCTGTTCGGCCTGGCCCGGCTGCCCGTCGGCCACCTCACGCTGGAGCCCGTCGGCGCGATCACCGGCGTCGACTGGCGGCTCGACCTGTGGAACGCCGAGCTGACCGGCGCCATCACCACCTCCTCCGGCAGCCTGGAGATCAGGGCGTTGATCCACAACGACCGCTCCGTCCTGGCCGTCGAGGTCTTACCCAGCGACGGAGAGCGCGACTTCCGGTGGACCTTCCACCCCGAGGAGGCCGTCAGCCCCCGCGCCGATCCGATCTTCAACCGGCCGCCTCCGCCCGGCTACACCGCCAACCCCGCCCCGTCCGTGACCCGCCACGACGACCTGGAGCTGATCACCCAGCCGCTGCTGTCCGGCGGCGGGCACGCGACGGCCTGGCAGGAGGTGCGGCGCGGCGCGCGGCGTACCCTCTACGCCGCGGTCGCCTGGTCGTTCCCGCGGGACACCGCGGGTGACGAGGCGGTCAGATCGGTACGATCCGCGGCCCGGCTGCCCGTCGAGGCGCTGGCCGCCGACCACCGGCGATGGTGGCACGGCTACTACCGCAAGAGCTTCCTGTCGCTGCCCGACCAGCGGACGCAGAGCTTCTACTGGATCCAGCTCTACAAGGTCGCCGCCGCCGCGCGCGGGGACGCGCCGCCGATGGCGACCACCGGCCCGTGGCTGGAGCCGACGCCGTGGCCGGCCACCTGGTGGAACCTCAACGTGCAGCTCGAATACTGGCTGATCCACGGCTCGAACCACCTGGAGCTGGACGCGGTCACCAGGAGCCTGTCGCGATACCGGCAGAACCTCGTCGACCAGGTGACGTTCCCCGAGGACTCCGCGGGCATCCCGCGTACCACGGACATGACGCTCGACAACGGCTCCGGCCTCGGCAACAGCGGCTACCCAGTGGGCGTCCCCGGTCAGGCCACCCCCGTGCCCGAGGTCGGCAACCTGACCTGGGCGCTGCACAACGTCTGGCTGTCCTACCGGCACACGATGGACACCAGGATCGTGCGGGACGTGCTGTTCCCGCTGCTGCGCCGGGCGATCAACTACTACCTGCACTTCCTGGAGCCGGGCTCCGACGGGAAGCTGCACCTGCCCGCCACGTTCTCCCCGGAGTACGGGGTCAACGCGCCGGACACGAACTACGACCTGGCGCTGATCCGCTGGGGCTGCCGGACGCTCGTCGAGTCGGCGCGCCTGCTGCGCGTGCGCGACCCGCTGCTGCCGAAGTGGCAGGACGTGCTGGCGAACCTGGCCGGCTACCCGATCGACGAGAACGGCTTCATGATCGGAGCGGGCGCGCCCTTCGCCAAGTCGCACCGGCACTACTCCCACCTCCTGATGATCTATCCCCTGTACCTGGTCACGTGGGAGCAGGAGGACCGGCGCGCGCTCATCGAGAGGTCGCTCAAGCACTGGATCAGCTTCGAGGGCGCCCTGCAGGGCTACAGCTTCACCGGCGCGGCCTCGATCTCCGCGCAGATGTCGCGCGGCGACGACGCCCACTTCTACCTCGACGAGCTGCTGCGCCGCTTCGTCCAGCCCAACACGATGTACAAGGAGAGCGGCCCCGTCATCGAGACGCCGCTGTCCGCCGCCCAGTCCGTGCACGACATGATCTGCCAGAGCTGGGACGGCGTCATCAGGATCCTGCCCGCCATGCCGGCCGCCTGGCCCGACGTCACCGTGCACAACTTCCTCACGCAGGGGGCGTTCCTGCTGTCGGCCGCCCGCCGCGGCGGCCGTACCGACTTCGTACGGCTGGCCTCGCTGGCCGGGGCGCCGTGCCGCGTCCGCACCGGCATCGACGGCCCCTTCACCGTACGGAGCAACGGCCGCAAGGTGCCGTGGCGGACGCTGCCCGGCGGGGACCTCGAGCTCGACCTGCGCCGCGGCGAGGAGGTCCTGATCCAGGCCCGAGGCGACGCGGTCATCCGCCCGGTGACCTCGACCGGCCAGGCCCGCTGGGGTCTGCCGGCATAGGGGGCCATTCCGGGGGGTTCGCCCGTACAATCCCCAACGGGGGTGGGCGATGGCGACACGTTCCAGGGGCACCACCGCGTTACTCGCCGTCGCGGCGGGAGGGGTTTGGCTGCTGGTCGTCAACGCCCTGGGGGCCAGCCCGGGCGCCATCTGGCGGCACGGCCCGATATTCGTGCTCGGCGCGCTGGCCGGCGTCTCCTTTCTCGCGGGCGGGATCGTGGCCTGGCGGGAGCATCCGCGTAACCAGGTCGGCCCCCTCATGGCCGTGCTCGGGGTCGCCTGGATCCCCCAGCAGGTGCTGTTCTTCCCCGGACAGCAGCTGTGGGCGCTGGCACTGTGCGGCCTGTGGGCGGGGATGGCCTGCCACCTGTTCCTCGCCTTCCCCACCGGGCGGCTGGACCTGGTGTCGTACAAGGTGGTGACCGGCCTGGCCTACGTCCTGGCCCTCGTGCTGCCCACGGCCAAGGCCCTCATGCGCTTTCCGATGCCCGTGCCGCTCCGGAATTTCACCGACGCGCTCGACGCCTCGTCCTGGCAGCTGACCGTCCTCATGTCGGGCATGGTGCTCGCCCTCAAGGTCAAGCGCTGGCGTCAGGCCAGCATGGCGCAGCGCCGGGCGGTCGCGCCGGTCACCGGCGCGTCGATGGTCGCGACGGTCGCCTTCGCCGTGGACCGCCTGGCCGAGCTCTTCGGCCCGAACCCGCTGCAGGTCCCCATCACGCTCGTCATGCTGGTGTCCTTCATGGCGGTCCCGATGGCGTACCTGGTCGGCCTCATGCGCAGCCGCATGGACCACGGCCGCGTGGCCGACCTCGTGGTACGCCTGAGCAGGCGCGAACGGCGGGGCACGCTGCGCGACGAGCTGGCCGCCACCCTGCGGGACCCCGGGCTGGTCGTGGGCTACTGGACGGCCGAGCAGGACAGGTACGTGGACGCCGACGGCCGCCCGGTCGACCTGAACCCGGGGCCGAGCAGGGTCGTCACCCGCGTCGACCAGGGCGAGGCGCCGCTCGCCGTACTCGTGCACGACGTCGCCCTCCTCGAACAGCCCCTGCTCGTCGAGGCCGCCTGCGCCGCCGCGGCGCTCGCCCTGGAGAACGAGCGGCTCACCGCGGACCTGCGGGCCCGCCTGCGGCAGCTCGCGGCCTCGCGGCGGCGGATGTTGCAGTGGGGCGAGGCCGAGCGCCGCAGGTTCGAACGCGACCTGCACGACGGCGTGCAGCAGCGGCTGCTGTCGGTCGCGATGACGCTCGGGCTGGCCGAGGCCGGCACCGACCCCGGGCGGGCCGCGCCGCTGATCGGCGAGGCCAAGACGGCGGTGCTGGCCGCGCTGGACGACCTGCGTGCGGTCAGCCACGGCATCCACCCGCCGGTGCTGACCGAGCGCGGCCTGTCCGGCGCGGTCAAGGAGCTGGCCGCGGTCGCCCCCATGGCCGTCACCTGCGACCTGGCGCTGGACGAGCCGCTGCCGCAGGCCGTGGAGAGCGCGGCCTACTACATCGTCAACGAGGCCCTGGCCAACGTGACCAAGCACGCCGCCGCGTCGAAGGCATGGGTACGGCTCGCCCTGGTCGGCCGCCGCCTCCTGGTCGAGGTGGGCGACGACGGCGTGGGCGGGGCCGATCCCGCGCTCGGCTCCGGGCTCGCCGGGCTGGCCGACCGCGCCGAGGCCAACGGCGGCAAGCTCACGATCGACAGCCCACCGGGGAAGGGAACCGTGCTGAAGGTGGTCCTGCCGTGCGCGTAGCGATCTGCGAGGACTCCACGCTGTTCCGCGAGGGCCTGGCCCGGCTGCTGACCGAGGCCGGGTTCGCGGTGGCGGCGTCCGTCGAGCACGCCGACGAGCTGCTCGCCCATGTGGCGAAGGACCCGCCCGACGTGGCCGTGCTCGACATCCGGTTGCCACCCACGCACACCGACGAGGGCCTGCGCGCCGCGGTCACGCTGCGGGAGCGGCATCCGCAGGTGGGAGTGCTGGTGCTGTCGCAGTATGTACGGGTGAGCTACGCGGTCGAGCTGCTCGGCGGCCGCACGGAGGGCGTGGGCTACCTGCTGAAGGACCGGGTGTCGGACCTGGCCGAGTTCGCCGCGGCCATCCGCCGGGTGGGTTCGGGCGGATCCGCGCTGGACCCGGTCGTGGTCGAGCAGCTCGTCGGCCGCCACCGGCAGCCCGGCGACCCGCTGCGCATGCTCACCGAGCGGGAGCGCGCCGTGCTGCGGTTGATGGCCGAGGGGCGTACGAACATGGCGATCGCCGAGCTGCTGGTCATCGCCGAGCGCACCGTGGAGAAGCACTGCACCAGCATCTTCGTCAAGCTGGGCCTGGAGGCGAGCCCGCACGACCACCGGCGGGTGCTCGCGGTGTTGCGCTATCTGAACGCCTGAGGGGTGCGGATAACCGTACCTACCGGTGGGTGCCAGCCGGGTTCCGCTTCCGGTGGCCATCGCGAAGGATCGGACCAACGGAAGGAGCATGCTCATGGTGGCAGTGGACGCCGGGGTCCGGCGGCTGCTGGCGGACTCCGGGGAAGCACGTACATGGGTGAGCCCTCGGGCGGACCTGGTCATGGCGTTGCTCGGCGTCTGGTACGGCGTCGGGCTGATGATCGACGCCTGGGCGCACAGCACCCTGGCCGAGTTGGAGACGTTCTTCACGCCGTGGCACGCGGCGTTCTACTCGGGGTTCGCGGCGGTGTCGGGGTGGATCATCTGGCAGGTCTACCGCAACGTGCGCACCGGCCGGAGCGGGCTGGCCGCGGTGCCGAACGGGTACCTCGCGGGGCTGCTCGCCATCCCGGGGTTCGCCGCGTTCGGGTTCGCCGACATGATGTGGCACACGTTCCTGGGCATCGAGCAGACCATCGACATCCTGTTCAGCCCGTCCCACCTGGGGCTGATCCTGACGATGATGCTCATCATCACAACCCCGCTCCGCTCGGCCTGGAGCGCCCCGGACATCGGGGAGCGGCCCCGGCTGTCGCGGCTGCTGCCGGCGCTGATCGGGCTCGGCTTCGGCGCCACGCTGGTGTCGCTGTTCCTGTCGTACGGCAACGCCATGCAGCGGAGCCCGAACGGCATCGTCCGGGACTTCTCCGCCCTAGAGGGCAACGGCGCCGACATCCTGGCCGCATCGATGATCATCACGAACATCATGGTGCTCGCTCCCGTGCTGTTCCTCCTGCGGCGCTGGCAGCTGCCGTTCGGGAGCGCGACCGTGCTGTCCGCGGTCGGCATCCTGATGCCGGGCGCGCAGACGGCCTTCCGTAACCTGCCGATCCTGCTGACGTTCGTCGCCGCCGGGCTGGTGAGTGATCTGCTGATCCGGTGGCTGCGGCCCTCGCGGGAGCGCCGGGGCGCCTACTGGGCCTTCGCCGGCCTGTCGGCGTTCGCCACCTGGTCCCTGTACATCGCGGTCGCCTCCGTGTTCGCCGGGCAGTTGCCCGTCGTACCCGAGCTCTGGACCGGCGCCCCGATCGTGGCCGGTCTGGTCGGCCTGGCCCTCGGCGCCCTGTTCCTCCCGAACGCGCTGCCCGCGGAGACCGGCGAGTCCGGCGCCCGGCGGGCATGATCCGGCTTCTCTGCCTGGTCGGCCTGCTGGTGGTGCTGCTGGCGTCGCCGGCGGCGGCGCACGACGTCAAGGCGGGGTCGGACCTGCGGATCGCGCAGACGATCGCGGGCGCGGAGCTGACCCTCGTGATCAAGGCCACGACCCGGGTGCCGGGGCCGCTGCGCGTCGAGGTGATCGGGTTCCCGTCCGCCCCGACGCTGGACCTGCGGCTCCGGTCGGTGACCGACGGGCGTGTCGTGACCGGCACGGTGGCGCCGGGCCGCCCCGCCCAGCTGCGGGTCGAGGAGACCGGGCCGCACGAGCTGACCGTCGGCGCCGGGGGCGAGAGCGCGGTGATCCCGTTCCGGGTCCTGGTGGACCGGGGTTCGGGGTGGGAGTTCCTGATCTACGGCGGCCTGTTCGTGGCCGGGCTGCTCCTGGTGGGCGGGCTGCTCACCGGCGCGTTCAACCGGCGCGGCCGGTCGGCGTTCGTGGTAACCGCGGTCGCCGCGGCGGGGCTCGCGGTGGCCGCGTTGATCGTGATCCTCGACCCCTGGCTGCCCGCCCGGTCGCCGGACGGCGCCGAGCCGCGTCCCACGGACTCGGTGATCGGTAGGCCGTACGTGCAGCGGGTGGTAACCATGGTCCCCGCCGCCCCGGCGGCGGGCGAGGAGTTCGTGGCGCGCGTGGAGCTGTTCGACGGGTCCACCGGGCGTCCCGTCGACGACCTCACCATCCACCACGAGGCCATGGCCCACCTGGTGGTCACCAGCGAGGACGGCCGCTACTTCCGCCACGTCCATCCGCTGCGCACCGCGCCCGGCCGCCTGGAGGTACGGCTGCGCGCCGACCGCCCCGGCCGCTATCTCACCTACGTCGAGCTCGAACGCACCGACTCCGGCGGCCAACTCCTCACCGGCTCTTTCACGGTCACCGGTTCGGCGAAGCCCACGGCCTCGTCCGACCCGGCGCTCCAGGACGCCGCCGCCACCGGGACGGTCACGGTGACGCCCGCCGCACCGCAGGCGGGGCGGGCGGCCACCGTCGAGGTGGCCACCAGCGGCACGCCGCGGCCGTGGCTCGGGATGGCGGGTCACCTCATCGTGCGCGGCGCGGACGGCGAGTTCCTCGGCCACGTCCACGAGATGGGGACGCCCGGCAGCCGGCTGCGCTTCACGTTCAGCTTCCCCGCGCCGGGCCGCTACCTCGCCTGGGCGCAGTACGCGACGGACCGCGGCATCACCACCGTGCCCTTCACCGTGGAGGTCCCCCGATGAAGCAGGTCAAGGGCCTGAGGCTGCTGATCCTCGGCGGGCTCGTGGCGGTCGTGGCGGCCGCGTTCGTCATCGCCCGCACCTCGGGCCCGGACCCGGTGACCACGACGGGAACCCGTTACGCCGTCACCGTCACGGCCGACCGGAGCGCGGTCGACATCCGGGTGGACAGGGGCGAGGCCGACACGGTCATCGTCGCCGCCGTCATGACCACCATGGGTCACGCGGTGCCCGAGGTCACCGCCAGGAAGGCCGCCCCCGGCCACTTCGTCGCCGAGGGCGACCTGTTCCTCATGAACGGCGCGTGGGAGCTGTCGGTCCGCCTCGCCGGCCGCTCCGGCGAGGAGACCCTCACGCTCAACACTCTCGTCACCGACTAGCTCTCCGGGCCTCGGCGGCGGTGACGAGGGTCACGGTTGTCCTCCGGCGAGTTGTCGTAGGACGGTGACGAGGCCGGCCGTGTCGGGCACGGCCCGGAAGAACTCGGCGTCGGCCCGCTCCACCTCCTCGACGGCCCGCCGGACCAGGTCGGCGCCCTGATCGGTGACCCGCAGCAGGCGGGCGCGGCTGTCGGCGGGATCCGGCTCACGGACGAGCAGGCCCTTTTCCGCTAGCTTGCGCACGACCTGGGAGGTCATCTTGACGTCGGTGTCGGCGAACGTGGCGACGGCGAGCTGATTGGGCAGCTCGCCGTGCCGGTTCAGCCACTCGGTGCTGGCCAGCAGCACGAACTGGACGTGCGTCAGGTCGAAGGGCGCCAGCGCGGCGGCGATGGCCCGCTGCCAGCGCAACGTGGTCCGCCAGAGCAGCAATCCCGGGCTGTCGTCGGGCGCGAGCGCCATCTCAGGACGCCTCGGCCAGCTTGATCAGGGCGGCCATGGCGTCGGGGACGTCGGAGGTGACCATCGGGCCGATCTCCTCGGCGCCCGGGCCGGTGATCTCGACGCGGTGGGTGACGCGCGTGCCGGTCCCGGTCTCCGCCAGCCGGTGGATGAAGCGCAGAGTCAGCTCTCCGACGACGGTCTCGTCGGTGAACAGCTCGCCGGTGACCAGCTCGACGATGCGGAAGCGGACGGTGTCCTGGCCTTCGGGGGTCATGGTGCCCTCGGTGCCCACCGCGAAGGGGCCTTCCAGGTCGATCTGGAGGAGGCTGGTGTCCCATGCGGTCCAGCCGTTGACGTCGGCGTAGAGGGCCCAGACGGCCGCGGCGGGGGCGGTGGTGTCCAGCTCGTGCTCATAGGCGTACATGTCGCGTTCCTCCTGAAGGCATTGATCCGTGCGCAGACTATCTACGCGTAGACTATATCGCCCGGAGCTGGCGGGTGATGGAGGGGTCGGTGATGGCGGTGTCGTTCGCCAGCAGGAAGGCCTTGCTGAGGATGAGCGCCAACCGGCCGTCCTCCTCGAACGGAAGGAACAGCCCGGCCTGGGGGGCTCTTGCGGCGACGATGCACAGGTAGGCGTCGTTGGGTTCCATCAGGATGTTCGCCGACCCCAGGTGGATCTTGTAGGTGCGCAGATCACCCCGTACCACCAGGAAACGGTCGGTCATGGTGCAGCGGTCGGCGATGGTCGTACGTCCGATCAACCGGGACAGCGCGTCACGGCGCACCTCGGCGGAGGGCGGCAGGGCCGCGAACGAGCCCGTCCGCCAGTAGTCCCGCAGGTGGTCCGGCCCCTGGTCGGCCCACTGGGGATCGCTCGTGATCGAGGCGACGCCCACGAACAGGTCCACGTCCCGCATGGCCTCGCTGAACACCAGCGCGGGGACCTCGGTCAACGGCGCCTGCTGCCACCTGCCCTCGGTCAGCCGTTGGAAGTGGACCGGGCCGGTGCTCGCGTGGTGCTCGTCGTACAGGCCGTGGTCGAAGTACACCCGCCACCGTCCGCTCGCCAGCACCCGATGGGCCTCACCCGCGTAGCCGCCGTCCCACTGCCCGAGGAAGGGCGACTGCCAGCCTCGCTGTTTGAACAGCGCCCGGAGCCTGCGGTAGTCGACCACGTGCCCGTCGAACCGGAAGGAGTGGACCCCGGTCTCCTCCTCGGCGAGGGTGAGCAGGTAGACCTCACGGAAGGCCTGCTTGAACGGCTGGCGCAGCTCCTTGCCCTGCACCACCTCCCGCCAGGCGCGGACCTTCTCCACCGACGCGCGGGCCGGATGCCACAGCCGTACGGGCACGTCCGGCACGCTCATCCCCAGCTCGCCGCGCCACACGCCGGGCGAGACCTCGAACTCCCAGATCAGCCGGTCGACGACCGAGCGGCCCTCCAACTGCCGGTAGGGCGCGGCCTTCTCGCCGGTGTATCCGGCCTCCAGCGCCCTGAACAGGGTCACCTGCTGCTGCATGGTCTGCTTGGCCAGCTCGCGCAGCCGCTTGACCTCGTCCGGGTGCTCCCGCCTGACCGCCGCCGGGACCGTCTTCAGCTTCCTGTCGCCGTGCCACCACGACAGCTCGACCTCGCCGTCGGTCGAGATCACCGCCGTGTGCTCGCCGAACGCCTGCCGTACGCGCCCGTCGGGCAGCCTGAACGCCACCTCCAGCCGCTCGGCCAGGGCGGGCTCGATGCGCTTGAACATGCGATCCAGCTGCTTCGGCACCCCGGCGTGCCGGGTGACCTGGCGGGCGGCGCGCAGCGCGGAGATCGCCTCGGGCGTCGGGTGGTCCCGCACCGCGCGGGCGATCTCGAACAGCAGCCCCTGGGAGGGCAGGGTCTTGGCCCGGGTGGGCGCCACCGCGATCCCGCGCGCCAGCGGGTCCAGCAGGCCGGGCAGCCAGGGCTCGTCCCGGTAGAGCGCCAGCCGTACGGCCCGGCCGAGGGTCGACTTCTCGTCGTCGCCGAACGCCTTCTCCGCCTTGTAGGGAATCTCACCGGTGTGGATCGCCGCGACACGGGCCTCGGCCGCCTCCAGCGCCGTCCGGGCGAAGTCGGGGTAGCCGGGCAGGGCGTCGAGCCATTCGATCACGCCGGGCAGCGGCTCCTCCCACCGCACCCGCGCCGCCTCGGCGAACAGCGCCCGGCGTTCCACGTCCCAGCCGAGCAGCATGTCCGTCTCGGCGACCGCGATCGGCCCGCACCTCTCGGCGAGCCGGGCGCTCACTTCGGCGTCCATGCCCGCCAGCCCCGCCGCCACCAGCATGGGGAAGCGTCCGTACGACCACGGCCCGTCCTCCGGCATCAGGAACCCGACCAGCTCGCGGGCCGGCGCGACCAGGTGCTGCCTGGCGCGCTCGTCGATCGCGTACCGCCCCGGTGCCGAGCCGGCGACGCCGGTCAGCCCGACGCTCAGCTGGGAGGCGTCGGGCCAGCGCGTGGGGTCGTCAGCGGTCCCGTTGATCAGATTGAGCAGGCGCTGCGCGAGGGGGGAGAGGTGCATGCCGTGGGTCCTGTCAGAAGTGGATCTGTCGGGTGATGGACGGGTCGGGGATGGCGGCGTCGGCGGCCGGCAGGAACGCCTTGGACAGAAGGATCGACAACATGCCGCCGTCCTCCGTCAGCCTCCGACCAGCGGGACGAGCTTGACGAAGGAGACGACGGGGTCGGCGATGAGGTCGATCTCATCGTCCAGATCCAGGATCTGCCGGTCACCGACCAGCAGCAGGAAGCCGTTGCGGGCGAACGCGGCCTCGGCGGTGTCGGCCTGCTTCTCCCAGTCCAGCCTGCGCGCGCTCCGCATCCGGTAGCCGTTCAGCTCGGCCTCGGCGTCGGTCGGTTTGACCAGACCGCGGAAATGGTGGGAGGGGGAGGCGTTGTAGCGGGCCACCTCCTCGCGTACGCGCAGCCGTACCAGCTCCCGGGCCGAGATCCGCTCGGGCAGCTCGGGCACGGAGAACTCCTCCAGAGCCCGGCCGGTCGCGGTCTCGTCGCGAAACGTCACTGATGCCATCGGACACCCTGCTTCCATGAAGATCAGGCGGTGCGGCAATCTATAGCAGCGGCGAACGACAGAAACCCCGATGGCGGCGGGCTTGCTGTCCGAGACCCGCGCCGTCTTCCCTGAGGGCTGAATCCGTCAAGGACGTCGCGGCCTGGGCAGCGCCGCGATGACCCCGGCGAGCACCGGCAGTCCGGCGGCCAGGAGGGCGATCGCCCACCACGGCGTCTCGAAGGACACCCGCGGCAGAACTTCCCAATCGATCGAGGCCGTCATCGGCCACGCCAGGAACAGCCCGATGACGCACCCCGCGAACGTCCCCAGCGCCGTTCCGCAGAGCATGCTCCAGCCTGCGCGACCCGCGGCGAACATCCGCAGAGTCAGGGGCGAGCCGGCGCCGACCCGCAGCAGCACCCGTCTCGTCCGGCCACCGGCGCCCGCCTGGCCGCCCGCGATCAGCGCGCCGGCGACCGCCACGACGATTGCCGCCGCGACCTTGCCCATCCATTCGGCCGATTCCTGGAACTCCCGCTCGACGTAGGTGTTCAGGTCGCCACCCAATCGCTGGTTGATCCGCTCCTGCTCGGCCTCGGTCGTCCGGTGGGCTGAGGGATCGACGATCAGTTCGATGGGCTCGGGGCCAAGGCCCAGGTCCCGTACGACCTTCGTCGGGATGAAGAGCTCGTTCACGTACGGGTCGGCGGATTCGACGGCGATCGCGGGGATGGACTTGCTCGATAGTTCTGTCTCCTGGTCGTCGTCGGTGTAGAAGATCGTCACCGTGTCCACCTGGATGTCGTTGGGCGTGACCACCACGGCTGTGCCCTCGTCGTACGGCGTGTCCGGATCCCCCGTGAGGTAGCGCAGGAGCGCCCGGTCGCCGATGAACCCCTCCGGTTCGATGCTCTCCGTGTCCGGCAGGTCCTTGACTTCCAGACTGAAGTGCCCGCGTCGGTTCGGAGCGTCTCTCTGGGCGATGGGCACCCCGGACAACTCCTGCTGTACGGCTGCCCGTGAGACCGCCGGGTCATCCGACCGGACATCCACGACAAGCGCGCCCGAACGAGCCTGGGGAAAGTACCCGGCCCTGGTCTGCGCCGCCTCGGCGACCGAGACGATCATCCATGCGATCGCGATGGCGGTCATCACCATCGTGATCGCGATCGGCGGAGCCGTACGAGGGCTGTTGCGGGCCACGTCACGGGCGGCCAGACGGATCGCCGGCGACAACCGGGCGGTGAGCCGCCGCAGGACCCCCAGCAGCCACGGAGTCAACGGCCCCAACCCGGCGAGAAGCAGCGCACCCCCGTTGATGGCCGCCAAGGACTGCAGAGCCGACCCGAAGTCGTCATAGTGCTTGTCCTCGTGCGTCGCCCGGGCGATGACGGCCATCACCATGAGGCCGAAGGCCGCCGAAGCCGCCCCCCACAACAGGAACCGCGATCTCAGATAGGCATGCCGGGCCGACCCCCACGCCAAGAGCACCGAGCTGCCCGCTAACGCCACAGGAATACCCACAAAGAACAGCTCTACGCCCACGATCACGGAGGAAGTGTACGCAACACCAACCGGAGAATTAGGATATTTCTACTTTCCCCCGTGAAAGGGGTCGACTGTGCGTGTCTTCGTAGGCCTGGGCTACTTCGAACGCCTGCGCCGGCGCCACTATCGGGAGCCATAAGCCCTCTTAGGAAGTGCCAAATTGTCAACAATCGAAGTTTCCGCGCCAAAGAACCAGTGGGCTATTGCCGCCCTGGTCCTTTCGATCCTCGGGCTGGTCACGCTCGCCGTACCAAGCGTGGCCGGGGTGATACTCGGACACATGGCCCTCTGGCGGGCGAATCATCTCAACGGAAATGGAAGAGCCGTTTCCATCGCGGCGCTGATCCTCGGCTACGTGGGCATCTCCATTTACGCCACGATCTTCATCCTGTGGACCATCCTCCTGTGGAACTTCTGACCCGAGCAGCCCCCGTGATGTCTACTGGCCGTCCGAGCGCTGCCGCTTCTACGCTCCCTCCGTGGCAGACATCGGCTATCTGGACGCCCTGCAGATGTGGTTCTCGGGCAACAGCGCCTTGCAGGACTCCACCATGTACGGCCTGGGCATGCTGTGGTGGGGGCGATTCGGGAAAATTGCCGCGTTCCTCGGCGGGATGACGGTCGTCCTCGACATCCTCGGTCCAGAACGGATCCGTGAATACGGCGGACGCCTCCGAGCCGTCCCCCGCTCCCGCACCCAGGGAACGCTGACAGCTTTGACCACGGGAGGGGGCGCGATCGTCGCCGGTTCCATGGCGGCCGCCGTCGACGTCGCCATGGGGCTCGGCAGCGGCCGGCTCGCCCTGGCGGTCCTGATCGCGACGATCGTCCTCGCCGTCGGCTGGGTGGCGATCTCGACCGCCAGGAGCAAGCTGTTCGAGAACACCCTCAAAGGCGTGGCCTGGGTGCTTGAGCATCCGAAGTCCCTGGGGTGGTGGCGCGTGATCAGCCTCCTCGGGCTGGTCGTCGGCTTCCACTTCGACCTGCTCGCCTCATGACGCCCGCGGCGGCTCAGCCCGCGGTGGCCTTGGCGTAGTGGAACACCTCGGGTGGAAGCGGATGTTCCAGGCGCCAGACGAAGCGGATGGGCCGCTCGCCCTCGTGGCTCACGTACTGCACCGGCCCTGCGTACGTGTACGGGGGAGTGCCGAGCCCTTCGTCGCGCTTGGACTTCCTGATGAGTAGGTGCGCCGTGGACTCGCCCGCCACGTAGCGGCGGGCGGTGGGGGTGGATGACCGCAGGGGGCTCTGCGACTCCCACTGGAAGAGATCCTCGCTGATCGCCCGATTTTGGTAGAGCGTGGTAGGGGAGTAACGACCAACGGATTTGTCGATGGTGGCGAAGAACAGGTCCGCCTGGTGCTCCTGCACGTATTTGACGCCCTCCCTGATGGGCGCAGGCTTGTCGATGCCGAAAGCAGCGAGCACCTCGTTCTTGCTGTAACGGGCGTGCAAGCGCAGCGGCACGACAGGGTCCAGCGGTGGAGCCACGTGACGCAGCCTTGACCGGAGCAAATCCGCCAGCTCTCCGAGCTCTGCGGCCCGAGCACCGGTGAGGTGGGCGAGTCGGGCTTCCATCCCGGAGACGGGCTCGGTGCCGCCCCACAACATCGCATCCAACATGGCCAGCAGTCGCAGCTCGCGCGGCGACTTCGGCGACTTCGGAGTCCGTCCGGCCAGCACCTCAGTCAGTAAGGCGAGTCGCTCAACGTCGTCGATGTGCAGCATCCGGCCGAAGGCCCGTCCGAGCCCTTCGTCGGGCGGCGCGGTGTCGAAGCCAGCGGCGTGCCGTAGGGAGGCCCAGCCCTGGCGGCGGCCGCGGTAGAGGTCCTCGACGTCGAGCCCGGTTTCCCGCAGGAACGCGGACATACTGACGTTCCCCAGCTCGCGGAGCTCGCGCGCCAGATCCCGCCAGTTCAGGCTGAGCGCCTGCCGTACGTTCTCGAGAACGAGCCGCCGCACGTCACGATCCAGATCGATCACGCACCCGGCGGGCAGCGTCGGAAACCCCCGCTCGATCTCCCGCGCGATGCCGGTACGGCTCGCGCCCGTGAGCGCCCGATAGCGCCGATCGAAGCGGAACTGCTTGTGCTGATGGCCGACGAAGTCGAGCACGGTCAGGCACGGCTTGTCATCGGCCAGCCGCAGCCCACGCCCGAGCTGCTGCAGGAAGACGGTGGCGCTGTCGGTGGGCCGCAGGAAGAGCACGGTGTCGATCTCCGGAACGTCGACGCCCTCGTTGAAGAGGTCAACGGTGAAGACCGCGTTGATCCGGCGTTCCCTCAGGTCACGCAGCGCCTGATCACGCTCGTCGTTCCGGCTCTGCACGGTCACGGCCACCGACGGGAGCCCCGCCCGGGTGAACCGATCGGCCATGAACCGGGCATGATCGACACTGACGCAGAACCCGATGGCCCGCATCCGTCCGACCTCGCCGACCTTCCGCCGCAGCGTCTCCAACACCACGGCGGCGCGGCGGTCGTTGCCGGTGTAGACGTTCGAGAGCTGGCCGAGGTCGTAACCCTGGCCCCGGCGCCAGCCGATCTGGCGCAGGTCGGTGCCGTCGTGGACGCCGAAATACTGGAACGGGGCCAGCAGCCCGCGCTCCAGCGCCTCCCACAACCGCAGCTCGGCGGCGATCCGGCCGTCGAACCAGTGCTTGATGTCCTGCCCGTCGGCGCGTTCCGGCGTCGCGGTCAGCCCCAGGAGCACCTTGGGCCGCACGCCGGAGAGCAGTTGCCGGTACGTGGCGGCCTCGGCATGGTGGAACTCGTCCACCACCACCATGTCGAACCGGTCCGGCTCCGGCAGCGGATTGGCGTGCAACGTCTGGACCGAGGCGAACACGTGCCGCCACTGTTCCGGCCGGGCGCCGTCGACGTACAGCTCGCCGAACGTCTCGTCCCGCATCACCTGCCGGAACGTGAGCAGGCTCTGCCGCAGGATCTCCTTCCGGTGCGCGACGAACAGCAGCGACTCAGCCTGCCCGGCCGCACGCAGCCGCCGGTAGTCGAGCGCGGCGACCACGGTCTTGCCGGTGCCGGTGGCCATGACGACCAGGTTCCGCCACCGGTCGTGGATCTGCCGTTCGGCGGCGAGCTCGTCGAGGATCTCCCGCTGGTAGGAGTACGGGCGGACGTCCACATGCGCGAAGTCGAGCACGACCGCCCGGCCTCCGGCCCGCTCGGCGGACAGGGCGCGGTCGAGCCGCTCGGCGTCCTGCGCCGGATCGTAGGGCTCGAACGACGGATCGCCCCAATAGTCGTCGAACGTGGCCGCGAACGTGTCGATCAGATGGGGCTGTTCGGCCTGAGCGAGGCGTACGTTCCACTCCAGCCCATGGCTGAGGGCGGTGCGCGACAGGTTGGAGGAGCCCACATAGGCCGTGGACAGGCCGTTGTCCCGCTGGAACAACCACGCCTTCGCGTGCAGCCGGGTCATCCGCGTGTCGTAGGAGACGCGGATCTCTGCGCCCATGGCCGCCAGCCGGTCCAGGGCCAGGCGGTCGGTGGCGCCGATGTACGTGGTGGTCACCACCCTCAGCCGGCCGCCCCGCGCCACGAACTCCTCGATCGCCTCCGCCAGCACCCGCACGCCGTTCCACTTCACGAACGAGCACAGCAGATCCACCCGATCGGCCGAGGCCAGCTCGCGCTTGAGCTCATGGCCGATCTCCGGCTGCCCACGGCCGTTGACCAGCAACGCGCTACCGGTGAGGGGGATCACGGGCCGCGCGGGGAACCGTACCCGACCGGCCGCATCCCGATCCCGGCTCCTGGCGACGCCCAGCAACTCCTCGGCTGCCTCCAGAAGTTCCTCGGGCGAGGCGGCCTCGGGCACCAGATCGCCGATGAGGTCGGCGACCTTGTTGACGATCTCCACCTGCCGCGCCAGCCGTACCGCGTCGTTCTCGCCCCGTACGGAGCGCAGCGCCCGGCGGGTGAGCGCGGCCAGATGCCGGGCCAGCGTCTCGTGGGAGTCGGCGATGTCCAGCGCCCGCCTGTCGACCAGGTCGCGATCGGGAACGGCGCGCAGCAGGGCGTCCAGCTCACGGGTGATCAGATGCTGGTAAACGCCCGGCTGGAGATCGCTCACTCGGTGACTATAGGACGCGGCCGGCCACCGCGACAGGCGGATAATCGCTCTACACTGGCCGATCGTGGACTGGATCGAGCGGGTCGCCGAGATCCGGCGCTGGACCAGAGGCGGCGAGCGCGCACCGCACAAGCCGCTCCTCCTCCTGTACGCCCTGGGCCATTTCCAACGGCACGGCAACCGGCCCATCACGTTCAGCTCCGCCGAGGCCGAGCTCAAGAAACTGCTCAAGGAGTACGGCCCGCCCCGCGACACCAGCCCCGGCTACCCCTTCCACCATCTGACGAACGACGGCCTCTGGCTGGTCGACACCCGCCACGGCCCGGGCAGCCCGGGCCCGGAGCTGGGCCGCCTTCGCGACAGCCAGGCCGCCGGCCGCCTCCACCCCGACCTGGCCCGCGCCCTGTCGGAGGAGCCCGGCCTGCTGGGGCGAATCGCCCGCCACCTCCTGGACGCCAACTTCGCCCCGTCCCTGCACCCGGACCTGTGCCTGCTGACCGGCCTCGACCTGGAAGCCAGCGAGGAACTCCGGACACCGCCGGTCCTGCGCCGCGACCCGGGCTTCCGCGACCGGGTGCTCATGGCGTACGAGTACTGCTGCGCGTTCTGCTCCTACGACGGCTGGCTGGACGGCGCGGCGGTGGGGCTGGACGCGGCACACGTACGCTGGTGGGCCTTCGACGGGCCCGACGACCTGACCAACGGGCTGTGCCTGTGCGCCATCCACCACAAACTGTTCGACAAGGGAGTCCTCGGCCTGACCATCGACCGCACCATCGCCGTCTCCGCCAGGTTCGTGGGCCGGTCACAGGCATCCCACGACCTGGTCCTCTCCCTGTCCGGCCACCCCGCCCGAACTCCCCAGCCCGGCCTGGACGCGGTGGAGCCTGACCACATCAGCTGGCACAGCCGCCAGGTCTTCCGCACCCCCGCCCGCGGCTGACACCACCCCCCACACCCCGGGACCTGCACCCACAACCTGTAGCCCAGCGTCCGCAACGCCGTGATTTGCTCCCCGGCTGCCTATTCACGATCAGCCAGTCACCCCGGCACGTCCGATCTACGCCGGTTCGTGCGAGCAGACAGTAGCGATCAGCTCGATCGACTTCCTGCCGTCGCGGATCCGAAATGCGGCGCCACGACCGGCGCTTTTCGCCCCGTCATTCCTCGCCTGGGGACACAAGCTCGTGCTTCGATGTTGCTTTGCCAGTACATCGAATGAATCGCACGATGAGAGGTCACCCATGCCAGATCTCGACGACCCGACCGCCACGTTCCAGGAGTTCGACCGGGACGGGGACGGATACATCACGCGCGAGGAGTTCGCGCTCGCCATGAACGCGCGCGGCGAGCAGGTCACCGCCACCGAGCTCGACTCGATCTTCAAAGTCTCGGACGAGCACGACGGGGACGTGGACGGACGTATCTCGTTGGCGGAGTTCCTGGTGGCCTGGAACAAGTGACGACGTGCTCGCCAACCCAGAACGATCAGTGTGCCGGTTCAGGACATGGGCAACCATCGCGATCAACAGCGTGGGCGGCGTGTCCAAGGCCAGAGTCGTCATCACCGCCGTTGTCGTCGAGGGACGGTCCCAGGCAGAGATTGCCCGCTCCTACGGGGTGTCCAAGGGCTGGGTGTCAAAGCTGGTGGCCCGCTACCGTGCCGAGGGCGAGGTGGCGTTCGAGCCTCGTTCGCGACGGCCGCGCACCTCGCCGAACGCGATCGACGCCGACACCGTCGAGTTGATCGTCCGGCTGCGCAAGGACCTCGCCGAGCAAGGGTTGGATGCCGGACCGGACACGATCGTCTGGCACCTGCGCCGACATCACGGGCGGACGGTGTCGCGGGCCACGATCAGCCGTTGCCTGACGCGGCACGGCCTGGTGACGCCCGAGCCGAAGAGGCGTCCCCGCTCGTCCTACATCCGCTTCCAGACCGCGCAGCCGAACGAGACCTGGCAGGCCGACTTCACCCACTACCCACTCACCGACGGCACCGACGCCGAGATCCTGTCCTGGCTGGACGACCACTCCCGCTACACCCTGTCGGTGACCGCGCACGCCCGCGTCACCGGGCCGATCGTGCGGATCACCTTCCGCCAGGCCGTCGCCACCCACGGCGTCCCAGCCTCCACCCTCACCGACAACGGCATGGGCTTCACCACCCGCCTGGCCGGCGGCCGCGGCGGCCGCAACGCCTTCGAACACGAACTACGCCGCCTACACGTCCAGCAGAAGAACTCCACCCCCAACCACCTGCGGCAAAGTCGAGCGCTTCCAGCAGACCATGAAGAACCGGCTACGCGCCCAGCCCACCACCCTCGCCGCCCTGCGGGCGCTTCTCGACCGCTTCTGCAACGCCTACAACCACCACCGCCCGCACCGATCCCTGCCGCACCGCGCCACCCCGGCAGCCGTCTACGCCGCCTCACCCAAGGCCCTGCCCGCCGGCAGCCGCGACGCCGAAACCCACGCTCGCGTACGTCACGACCGCATCGACCCCTCGGGAGTGGTCACTCTGCGCCTGGACGGCCGGCCGCACCACATCGGCATCGGGCGAACCCACGTCATCCTCCTGGTCGACGATCTACACGTCCGCGTCGTCAACGCCATCACCGGAGAACTCCTGCGCGAGCTGACCATCGACCCCACCCGCGACTACCAACCCCAGGCAAACCCCAACAAGACGAAACCTCCGAACCCGTAAGTTCGAGGGTTTCCGATGTCCTGAGACATCACAACCCTGAACGATCAGGATTCGAACCTGCGGCACCCGCTTTGGGAGAGCTCGAGCCGTATAGGGGCAGGGGTTACGTCGTTTCCATGACTCCGGCTCTCAATTACGGGGCGATGTAGTGGTTCATGAACCGGTGTATTTGGACAGGCATGCGGATCTCAACGGCGTGGGGAAGAATCATCGCGTTCTTGAACGTGTGCGCTGAGAAGGGATAGCTGGAGTGGCGGCCGCAGGGGTGCGCCGCGGCGGTGTTCACGTGCCACACACTCACGCGCAGGGATAGCGAGTCGACTAGCCACAGTTGGTAGTCGTCGCGGTGTTCGGCCAGGTGAGTGACGTAGTAAGTGAGTACGGTTTGCGCGACCGCCTCGGCCGTGTCGGCCAGGATGATTCCCTGGGAGTGCTCGCTGGGAGCGGGGTGCCAGCCTTTGGCGTGCTGGTCGGTGTATTCGACAAGGTAGGTATATTCATCGGCAGTGTTGGCCGCATCCGGCCTGCCGAGTTGTTCGGCCGCCTGGGCCGATAGTCGAGCCCAGTCGGCGATGCCGGCGTACAGCACCGCCTGCTGGTTGATTTGCGGCGCGTCTTCGCGCGCGGCGCTCTCATCCAGGCGCGGCATGTTGAGCAGGGCCGCCACCTGGTAAAGCCGGCGGAGAGGAACCAGGCGGTCCCACGCGTCGGTGAGATCGTTCGTCACGGCCTTCAGTGTGGGGGGTCGTCAAACAAACGGTCAGGAGAAGACCAAAAGATCTTCCATGGCGCCTTCTAAGAAGTCCTAACAGAATGATTTTGATGTGCTTTGATCTCTCGCTGGAGCCGTGCGAGAGGGAGCGCGGGTGGCGAAGCTGAAGCCGGACGAGCTGTGGGCGTGATCGAGCCGCTGTTGCCCCAGCGTCAGCGGCGCTTCCGCCATCCGAGACGCAAGCGGCTGCATGACCGGCTTGCGTTACAGGGCATCTTGTTCGTCCTGCAACCGGCATCAGCACCTGCCACAAGAGCGGGGCTATACGGTCGGGCATGACCTGCTGGCGACGCCTGGCCGAGTGGAACGCCTCCGGCATCTGGCAGCGCCTGCACGAGGTGATGCCGGACCGCCTGCGCCCGGCGGACACGCTCGACCTCTCCCGGGCCGCAGTGGACTCTTCCCAGATCAGGGCGTTAAAAGGGGGCCGCAGACCGGCCCGTCTCCGGTCGATCGCGGACAGGCCAGCCGCAAGCACCACCTGATCATCGACACCACCCTTGCCGTCATCCTCACCGGTGCCAACCGCAACGACGTCACCCAGCTCATCCCGCTCCTGCAGGCCACCCCGAAGGTACGCGGCGAGCGCGGCGGCCCCCCGCCAGCGCCCCGACGTCGTGCTCGCCGGCCTGGGCTCCGACCACGACAAGTATCGGCGCCTGGCGCGCGAACTACAGATCCGCCCACTGATCGCCCGCCATGGCACCGCACATGGCTCCGGCAGGCGGCAAACACCGCTACATCGTCGAGCAGACCTTCGCCCTGCTGCACGCCTTCCGACGTCTGCGCATCCGCTGGGAAGTCCGGGCCGACATCCACGAGGCATTCCTCAAGCTGGCCTGCCCCCTCATCTGCTGGCGACGCCTCACCTCGTTGCGTTAGCAGCTCTCGGGGCTGTGCGGTGGTGCTCCTGCGACGAATTCCGTCCTCTCCCTGAACCATCGCCGCTGTTGTGTCATATGGGCTGGTGCGGTGACACGGGGAGAACCCGTCATGGGCGGCACTGCACGCTTTTGCCCCACCGACCTCATGTCGACTGATGCGATCCTCCCTTCACGATGGGCGTGATCAGGGTGGATTGCCGCCGTCTGCGCCTGCGGGGCCAGATCCTGCTCCGACGTTTACGGGCGTTCGATGCGGGTGGGGTTGCCGCGTACGAGCTCATCGTGGATGCGCCAGCGGGCGGTGGTGACGGCGCGCCCCGCCACCTCGTCGCCGTGCTCGACGCGCTGTCGCAGCAGCCGCATGGCGATGCGGCGGTTGAGGCTGAACTGCCGCTCGGTGTCGACCACGACGACGATCCCCGTGGGCCGGTGGGTCGCCCGTACGGCCGTGCTGGCCTTGTTCCGATGCTGACCGCCAGGGCCGCCCGTGCGGCAGGCGACGATGTCAACGTCCGCTTCCGCGAACGTCGTATGCGGGGCGTCGACCTGGCACGGCTCAGCGATGACGTACCAGTTCTTTCTGCCGGTGCTGGCCCGGTACGGGCTGGGAGCCTGCCAGCACAGAGTTCCGGTCCACGACGCGGCGAACGCCTCGGCGCCATCACCTGCGATCCGGACGAGGACCGATCGATAAGTGCCGCGCCGATCACCGGGAACAGTCTGGGCCCGATGGGTCTCCAGACCCTGCCGGGTGGCGTCAGTTTCCATGCGGTGCAGCAGCTGGGCCAACGCCCAGGCACATTCCTGCGGGCCGCGCCCGGCCGACAGCAGCAGGTGGACGCTCACGGCCGCCCCCGCTTGCGGCGCTGCTCCCGGTGCTCCCTCTGGGGCGCCGACCCGAGGTCGGGCGTCTTGTAGGTGACCAAAGGAATCGTGGTGGCCACGGGCGTGGCCAAGCCATGGTCGACGAGATCGGCGATCACTTGCTCGATGCGCTTGTAGGCCGTCGGCGCCTCCTCGAAGAGCAGTTGCCGGTCGCCGCACACCACGAACGACCCCATCGGCGTACGGCGCAGCTCCTCGACCGTGTGCTTGGCCCGCCCCCGGCGCAGAGCGTCCGCACGCGACATCTTGCGGCCCGCGCCGTGCGCCACAGAATGGCCGGCGTCCGGCCCGGCGTGACCGGCCACGAGGTAGGACGGGGTGCCTCGCGTACCGGCGATGAGCACGTCGCGGCCGTCACCCGGCGCCGCCCCCTTGCGGTGCAGGTAGATCCCGTCGCGGACCTCGACCAGGTTGTGGCACTGGTCGACGATCGGCTCGGTGGGCTCGAACCCCAGAGCATGGGCGACCCGGGCGGCCAGCAGCCGCCGATTGAGCGATCCCCAGCGTACGGCGTCGTCATGCATCGCCAGATAAGCACCGGGATCAGGGGCGGGGCCCGCACCATGGACCTCGGTGTGCGCCCGCAGGATCCGTTCGCCCAGCCCTCGGGAACCGCTGTGGACGATGAGAACCAGGTCACCGGCGGCGAGTTCGAGCCGGCTCGCGTGGTCCGGCTCGAAAATGGTCCCGATCCGTGCCAGCTCGACGAAGTGGTTCCCCCGGCCGACCGTCCCGAGGCCCTCAACGTACCCAGCCGGAATATCACCCTTCACCACGGCCCAGGCAGGATCATCGGCATCCTGCTCAGGATGCAGCGCGCGATCGAGATCGGGAAACCGGGCGGCAAGTTTCTCGGGTACGGCCCGCTTGAGCTTGACGGGGAACACGGCGATGCCGCAACCGATGTCGGAGCCCACCAGGAACGGATACAAGATGGTCGACACCATGGCGGCACCGATGGGAGCGCCCTTACCGGGGTGCAGGTCCGGCATGGCGGCGACGTGCATCATCCCGTCGAGGGCGGCCACCTGATGGCACTGCGCGACGGCATCGGACTCGATCCAGCTCGTGGGGGAGGCGAACACGGTGACGCTGGCCGACGTGGACGCCGGCAGGAACTCCTGCCGGGAGTGTTGTTGAGACAAAGACGCTCTCTTCGCTGAACAGGTTATGGGCGGGCGGCATCACGGCGCGAGTCGGCGCCGCGGCATCACAAATAGCGGGGTGCGTCCGTCAGAGCATCATGGACACCACATTCCTCTGAGCCCGCCACGCAAGGCAAGCGATTTTCGGGCCGTACGGGCTTGTACGCCTGCACGCACCCTCACTCAACGACGTCCGGGTGCGCTGCGGTTGACACGCTGAGACCATGGCGGATGAGTAGATTCTCATGCCGCGATTCGCGGCCTCTCATCCAGGCGTCAGCGCGGGCATGATTGCCGCATGCCTGATATTGAGCGGGACCTTATCCAGGGCAATGGGGAAGCGCCAGCGGGTACGTAACCAATGTGGTTTCTGGACAAGCGTGGCTGATGAAATTTGAGGACTACGGGCCGCCTCAGGATCCTCCGCCGAAGAGGAGAAGCGATCGTGGAGAGAGCAGACCATCGGGGCCGTTCGTAGCGTCCATTCATAGGGCCCCGTGATCTGGTGCCAGGCGAGCGCGGGGAGCGGCGGTAGCCAGGACTTGCCCTCAATGGTGTCGAGTGCGCTGATGCCGTGGGCGGCGGCGGAATCCAGATAGCCCCGGAGCCTGGCAGCATCGAGCGAGGGCGGGCATTCCACCCTGGATGGCAGGATCAAACCATGGACGAGAAGGCTGAAGGGCAACTGCGTGTTATCCGCAAGGTCATCGCGGTCATGCAGGCCGTCGATATCTCAGCGTGGCTGTTCGGAGGCTGGGGACTCGATGCGAGGATCGGCCGGATCACGCGCGAGCACGGCGACGTTGAATTCTGGGTTGAGCGTATTCACGCCGAGCGGTCGAAGGCGGTGCTCGTAGGAGCCGGCGCCACGGCTCTGACGACTCAGCCGCCAGAGGAGGCCTGCGAGTTCACGCTGGACGAGGTGCCGTTCAGCACCGCTTACTTTGACCGGTGGCCGGACGGATCGTTCAGTCAGCCCCTGGGGCGATGGTCCGACTGGCTGTTCCCGCCAGGATCCTTCGGCGACGAGCCCGTGATACTCGATGGCACGCCGGTGCTGGCCATGAGCGTCTCCGGCATGCTCGCCATGAAGGAGCAGTTCCCGCACCTGCGCAACGGCCGGCCGTGGCGGCAGAAGGACATCGCCGATATCGAGATACTCCAGGGGTTGGCCTCCGGGGAGAGGACCGGCGGTCACATCTGAGCGACCTGAGCAGCGCCGGCCGTCATGCGGACCAGGCATAGCGGATATCCACGGTGGACGATTGAACCGCTCCGGACCTGATGGAGGCTCTGGTGTGCCTCGGGTTGAGTGGAGGTTACGCATGATCCAGGCGGCTAATGGACCTGCAGAAGCAGATTCCTCTCTCCGATGACAGCCGATCCGGGGGACAAGTATCAAGGCAGGCGGAAAACTCTGCACAACCCCTGATCGCGGGCTCGACGCCGCGTCACGGTTACGACGTCAGTAGAGCGAAGGCAGCGTTCGTGCGACCGCATCATTGAAGCGGTCGAGCAGTGGTTCGAGGTGCTTGCTGTGCTGTTCTGCCTCATCCATGCTCTTGGCCCAGATCGAGTCCCCGGCTGCTTTTTGGAGCTCCTTGGCCAGCGAGCGGATCTCTTCGTTGAAGACTCGCGCCCGGGATGACTTCAGCAGCACCAAAGCCGTGGACCATCCGACAGCCGTAGGTGTCTCCCATTGCCGGGCCGGCCACTGCCCCGTCTCTTTCGCAATGGCGATGACCCTGTCGAGTTCCTCGTACGCCGATTTGATCAGATCAGCTACCGCGGTCTGAAGCGTGAGGATGCTGTCCCTCTGGAACGTGTCGCGTGCTGATCGGCGTTCGCGCTCGTGCTGTCGTTCGCTTTGCGCTGCCTCGCGCTTGCCCTTCTGATGTTCTGCATAGATTGTCACGATTGCCGTGATGACGGAGCCCACCAGGACTCCAATTAAGCCGGAAAGGGCCTCGCTCATGTTGGCTCTCTTCTGCCGGGCGTGATAAACAGCGACTTCAGCAGGCTGACACTAGCCCTTCCAAGGCCGGCCACCTGTGCAAGGGCCGTTGCCGTCCTTCAAAACCACCACCTCGGGCAGAGCGCGTGAGGATGAAAAGGGTTCAATGGTAGGCGGACCATAACAGCTGCCTGGCCATCGTCAATGCTTCGCGTCAAGCGCGACGAGCATGAATTTCCTCAACCGCTTAGACTGGCGATCGCTTCACGAATGACGCGCTGGCTATTGGTGAGGTCATGGGCAGCCAGGCAGAGTCTCTCGAATTCCTTCCTGTAAAGGTATACGTCTGCCTCTTTGTCGAGGTAGAGGGCCTGGTTGAGGTGTTCGATGAACACAACGTCGGGCAACGAGGCGTCCGCGAATCTGAGGATTGAGAATGGGCCGCCTTCTCTACGAGGAGCGGCAGACGGGAGGATCCGTACGGTCACATTCGGGATACTGCTGACTTCGATGAGATGTTCCAGTTGGGCGCACATGATTTCTTGATCGCCCACCTGGCGTAGCAGGACGGCTTCGTCGATCAGGAACCATAGGAGCGGGGCCGGCGGTTGCCGAAGGAGTTGTTGACGCCGCGCTGTGAAGTCGACCCGGCGCTCTCGTGCGCTCGGCGGGATGTCCACCTGACCGATTATCCCAAGCGCGTTGGCGTACTCCCGAGTCTGCAGCAGGTCCGGGACATGTATGGCTTCGAAATTGCGAATAGCCGAGGCCCCCTCCTCTAGACCTAGGTAGGGCTGGAACCAGCCAGGGATGACATCGGAATAGCGTTGCCACCAGTCGGGCGCGTTCGACAGTCGCGCCATGGTGAGCAAAGCTTCGCGCTCGGCTTGGTCGGTCACCCCGTACAGGATGAGCAGATCCGCAACGTCGCGCTGCTTGAAGCTGATGCGTCCCGATTCCAGTCGGCTGATCTTCGATTGGCTGCCGCGGATCGCATATCCGGCCTCGTCGGCGGTAATGCCCCTGGCCTCGCGAAGTCGACGCAATTGGGAGCCGACCAGGATGCGCAGCACCGCAGGGCTGCCGAGAGGGGGACCTCCCTTATCCATGGTCACGCCGGGTTCCTGGCCCGCCGGTTCGCCCATGAATGCTCCCGTCATCAGCTCGCAAGCGGAGTACCAGCATCTTACGGGGTGCTCTACACGGCGCCGGATGCATATGCATAACGCACTTGCATCTGCACGCGCGCGCATCCATGATGATGCGTATGCTACTCGGCCCCAAAGGGCCTGCCCCATCGATGCACTACCTGCATGGAAGTCGAGGTCGTCATGGGCGCGCAAGAGAACAGTTCGGAGTCCCAATCTGACGCCGCCGAGTCTCGGCCGTTACTGAGCTCGCGCGCGCTGCTCATCATCGTCACCGCGGTCTTGATCGGTGTGACAGTCGCAGTGCAGCCGACGCTCGCCGTTCCCGTTGGAATCAGCGTGGCCGTGGTGACGCTGCTGGTGAAGATCCTCGGGAACTGATGGAGCGGGGGTGTGTCGACGAGCAGGCAAGCCGCTTGCCGCTGGATTCGGTCGGGCGGAGGCGCCCGCCCAAACGGCCCGGGGAGCTGGAGAATACGGCTCAGGTTGGCAGGCTCCCGCCTCCCGAATCGGTCCCCTTGGTGCTACGGCGTGCTCATTCGGATCACGAGGTTCTCGGTTCTCCTGCGCGGTGCTGTACAGGCCTGGTATGGCACTGGGTATGGCATATGCGGACCTCGCCGATGCTGGATGGGCCCTGGTCGAGCCTTGGCTGCCGTTAAGTGAGTGGGGCCATCCCTGATCCGCGACTGCAGTCAACGCAGTGATGTGGCGCTTTGGAACGGCGGTTCCTGGCGGGAGGTGCCGGTCCAGTACGGCTCGTGGTTCACCGTCTACGACCGGTTCCGGTTGTGGGCGACCGCGGGCGTCCGTGGACAGGCTAATGGAAGCCATGATCGGTGTGGCCGCCGCAGGGGGAGGCAGGCTGCGGCCTGGTCAGCATGGACTCGGCGACGGCCCGTGCCCACCACCACGCCGCAGGAATGGCTGTCGATCCTTAGCTGCTGCAGGAGCTGGAGAAGGCGGCCGTTGGGAAGGCTATGCAGAAGGAGCAAACTCCCCAGCGTAGAAGCCAGGCCAAGGCGGGGGCCAGGCACGGTGCGACGCCTGCAATTATGGCGATGGCCAAGGGGGTGGCTGAGCGTGGCAGGGTCGGGCCGCTCACGGGGTGGGTTGATCAGCAAGGTCCATCTGTCTGCCGACCGCCGCAACCCCATGATCGTTTGGGTTGCTGGGAGGCTCAAAGCGACCCGAACTGGCGGGCTGACCTGATAAAACATCGCCAAGATTATCCCGTATGTATCCCGTGATCACGGACCTACGGCTGCATACGGGCACCCTCGGCGGCTTGCCAAGGGCCTGACAAGCAAAAGACCTGCGACTGGGAAGCCGCAGGTCGGAGGTCGAAATGCCTGGTGGAGAAGAGTGCCCCCGGGAGGATTCGAACCTGCGGCACCCGCTTTAGGAGAGCGGTGGCTGTGCTGTTGATGTGCGTGCTCTGACCTGCCTAAATGCTTCGTGCCGCTTGCTCCATCTGCAAGATCATCCCGCGCATGTCCCTGCACCCAATGAGGGTGGCTACCACGTCACTACCTAACCTTCGCTTCGCTCCACTGATCAAAAGGTTAGAGGCTCGAGTCCTCTCGGTCGCGCTCCAGGTCATAGGCCCTCTGGGATGACCCAGGTGGGCCTATGAGGTGTCTGCACAGCCGTTGTATACAGCTACGGCAGCGCGCTCAGAACAGTCCTGCCTCCGCGTCGTTGAGCTGAGCTTGTTCCGCTTTACGCGCTGACCTGCTGAGAAGCGGTGGTTGACTCGTCCTGCCCGCTTGATCCTTCCGCACACTTCCCGTGCCGGCTGCCGTAGCCACCCACACAGCGTGCGGTCACGCCGCCTGAGGGGTTAGGTATGTTCGCCCCGTCAGGTCGCTGATCTCTGCGTTCGCGCCTGGCTGTAATCGAACGTGCCGATCGTCTCGCGGGCAGCTCCTGGTGAGCAGACCGAAGATCACGACCTGTCAGCGTGTGCAACTATTTCACCCGCCCGAAGAGTGCTCCAGGCCCGTTGATAATCCTACCAAGCACGCCCATCCTGTAACATTTAATGAGATAGTGCAACTAAATAAGATTTGCTTGCTATCTGGATTACATTTTCATCAATCATCTATTCGATGGCTAGCGAGCGGGCGACAGGGCGATTAG
This sequence comes from Nonomuraea sp. NPDC052116, assembly GCF_040680035.1. NCBI lineage: Bacteria > Bacillati > Actinomycetota > Actinomycetes > Streptosporangiales > Streptosporangiaceae > Nonomuraea > Nonomuraea sp. NPDC052116. The sequence goes on from NZ_JBFAWA010000038.1 coordinate 119,708, forward strand.
CTTCGGCTCATGGCGATGCTCGACGAAAACCCCCTTCCTGCGATTCGACCGGAATGGCTTCGACCGTTTTTCTCGATCATTGTTCTCCGGAACACGGCTAGGGATAAGCAGCGGGCAATATCGCAGCTCATAGATTTTCTCAAGGCTCCAGTTCAACGTTCAGGGAGGGAGCAGCCGGTTATTGTCGCCGACGGCATAGCGGCAGCGGACGACTCTATGCCCTACCGCGTGGACGGTTTCATTTACCGACAGGATTCCCGGCCGAGTTGGGCGAATGACCAAATCGGATTCGTTGACACTAGGTATTCACTTGCTCTTGCGCTCACGTACAAGGAATTTGTAGCAGTCTACTGCGATAACTATCTCAAGGGTCGGCTGCAGCGGTGGCTTACCCGCCCACCGATCCCGCCCTTCGTCCGAGTCCCGCCGGAGGTATTTCAAGGGGCGCTGCTTCAGGGAGAGGCCCGAGGGCTGTGGCTGCAAGGGACGCACACTCGGCGGACTACCCGTCCCGACACCAAGAACCTCAGCGGCCAACGCCTCCAGGACGCCCTGAACCCGTTGGAGGACAGCTCGTTCGCCTTCTCCTCCGCTCGAGCCAGCCTGCCACCCGAGGATTCTCGCCAGGCGCTCAATGGCAGCATCGGAACAACGCCGAGTAACGCTCTCATCTGGGCAAGGGGCACTAGTGACTTCGATGAGTTCGTTAAGATGGCTCTAGAAGCCCTTCGGCTTCTTGAGGAGACGATCAACGCTGGCGCCGAGCTCGATCGCCCTTTTCCCATCTTGGCCGTTCAGTCCTATGACCTGTCGGGCGTTTACGGCGCGTTCGATCTCGCCACCATATCTCCCGACGAACTGTCATCGGCGCTCGGTGCCCATGACGAACTAATCAATGCGGCACAGCTGCTGGAGCGAGCTCTCCTCGAGGTGCGCGGGCAGCGCGATTCGGCGGACTTCGTTGTAGACGTAGGCCTCGAAGGCGCCCATTGTGGAACGCTCCAAGGAGTTGTACAGCTGGAATCTGGCGTTGTTAAAGTACGGTTTGGGTTTCACAACGAGCCCACGAGTCTGCCTGAGGTCCGGCGAGTCCTAGATGCGCTGCAGTACAGCGACCAACTCGTCAGGATCTATTACGAATCGGGCCATATGATCGACGGAAGAAGCATCTTCCAACGGCAAGTGCAACCGCATGCCTTCCATCATTGGCAGTGGGCCGACTTCACTGGCTACGAGATCACCCGCGAGAAGCCGATCGGCTCGTCACCGGCGGAGATCCACAGCAGGGTGGGACTGGCCGGCGACCTCTCACTCTTCGGCTGGGTGGTCAAGACCTACTCATCTGGCTTGCTGACCTGTGATGACGGACCCGGCGAGATCGCAGACTTCCTGCACATCGACAGCGAAGGCATCTTGAGCCTGATCCATGTTAAGGCTGCTAAGACCAGCGCCCCGTCACGCCGCATTGCAGTGGGGCCATACGAGATCGTGACGAGTCAGGCGGTTAAGAATCTGATCAACCTCGATCCGTCCCGACTGCGGGACAGGCTCGAGTCGTCGCCGGCGCCACGCCCTGCTACGTGGGTGGATGGCGTCCGCGTGGATGGCAGAGGGGACCTGCTCGACGCCCTCAGCCACCGGAGCCCAAGGGCTGAGGCCCGAGTGGTCATTGTCCAACCTCACCTGAGCAAGGTGCTGTACCAGCGAGCCGGAAGTCTGAGCCTGATGGAAGAGAGCTTCCGGCTCAGCCTTCTCGAAACCCTCTTGAATGGCGTGCGGGGATCCGTGACCAGTCAGGGAGCCGAGCTCGTCGTCATTGCCAGCGAGCGTTAGTTGCGCTGGTCGTGGGCAGCTTGTACGAACGTGGTTAGCCCGCCCTGGAGGATTCGAATGTGAGGCACCTGACATCGCGCTTCGGTCCGACCCCACAGCCTCCCTGTGGCGGTAGGCTGCGCCGAGATCCGGAGTTCTTTGCTGCGCCTCTGAGGCAACCTTGGCGGCCTCCTCAATCTTCCCGTTGGCCTGGGCTCCGGGCCCGATCACCGGATTACAAGGAACGGTAAGAGCCTCGTAGACGATGGGCATAGTTGGTCAGGCGGCGGATCCGGCGCTCGGGTATCGCTCATGCTCGTGGGTTGAACGGCGGTATGCCTGCGCGTGTGATGCCGGTCATGGTCTAATGGGGGAATGCCACAGGATGACTTCCTTAGATACGAAGCTTCAGGCATTGCGGCCCTACTTCGTACTAGATCGCTTAGCGTTCCCTTCTATCAGCGATCCTATTCCTGGCGCACAAACGAGTCGATCAACCCTGGCGCTGATGCTAGCGACAAGCTACAGGTTGTTGACTATTGGAATGACCTGATCTCAAGTTTTCAAAACAAGGTCAGCTACTTCCTTGGGACAGTCGTGCTTGCGCGTGGTGCCGGTGATGGTCGGCAACTCGTTATCGATGGCCAACAACGACTCGCTACTACCTCGCTACTCCTAGCAGCCATACGTGACCAATTCAAGGCTGGGGGTGCCGAAAATTTTGGTAATTCGACCCAGCAAGACTACCTGGGGAAGTTCGATCGAAGGGCGGGCGCTGATCGCCCAAAGCTGATCCTAAATACCGATGATCGCGACTTCTATGAGCGCCGGATCATTTTGTGTGAGGTGATTGATCCGATCAACCTCAGTCAAAAACTTCTGAATGAAGCATACGATTATCTTCTGGGATGCATCGAAGATTTCAAGTCTAGCCATGGAAGTGATTGGCGGGGGAAACTCAACGAGCTGGTTGATTGGCTCGATGCGGGCGCTCAAATTGTCGCCATTGACGTGGCGACAGAGGCTGATGCTTTCTTAATCTTCGAAACGTTAAATGATCGCGGCGCCGACCTCACGGTCGCCGACCTGCTGAAAAACTATCTTTTTAGTCAGTCGGAGAATAGGCTCGACGAAGTTCGCGATAACTGGGTAAGCACTCTAACCAACCTGGATATCGACAAGGTCGGTAATCAGCGATTCACGAGTTTCGCACGGCATCTGTTGAGCTCCCGCTATGGGCGCACACGCGAACGAGATGTCTACAGCCGACTCAAAAGCATAGTGTCAGGTCCTGCCGCAGCTGTCTCGTTCGCGCAGGAGCTGAAAGATTCGTCAAGGGTATACGATGCTATACTGACCGCGGACAGTGATTATTGGAGCGAGTTTCCAGTCAGCGTCGCTAACGCAGCGGAAGTACTAGTCGAGCTAAACTTGGAGCAGTATCGTCCGCTAATGCTTGCTGCGCTAATGGCTTTCCCTAAATCCGAGGTCTGTCGCTTCGTGCCGACTATGGTATCTTGGGTCATTCGCGGGCTCGCTGTAGGTGCTCTGGGGGCTGGATCGGCTGAAGCTGCATTCTGTGAAGCGGCCAAAGACATACGCACACATAGCGTTATGAGTACCGAACAGATCCTTTCAAACACCAGGGTTGGTACTCTTATTCCTACTGATGGAGCTTTCAAGTCTGCTTTCGCGACGTGGAAGATAACCCGAGGCGCGGTTGCGCGCTATATCCTGCGAGCACTTGAGCTTCAGCAACGCGGTGATTCTGAACCCGAGCTCGTCGTAAATAGTGATGCCGATCAAGTTAATCTTGAGCACGTCTTGCCTAAATCGGCAAAGAGTGCAGATTGGCCTTCATTTTCAGCGGACGATCAGCGAGCTTACGTTCACCGTATCGGCAATATGTGCCTTCTCCAAAAGGGGCCGAATGGCCGGATTGGCAACAAACCTTGGGCCACGAAGAAGCCGATCATCGCTGCGTCTTCACTCCTCCTGACGTCTGAAATAGGAACGTACACAGACTGGACGAAGGCTGCGATCGAAGATCGGCAGGTTAGGCTCGCCGAGCTGGCCGTCGAGACATGGCCACGCGCTCCAAGGACCTAACTACTGCGAGGTACCCCGGTAGGCCCGGTGAGTGAAGAAGTACAGGTTAATTGCGGTGCGCATGAGGCCCGCCTCGCCGGGCACGTAGGCATGGCCGTCTCAAGGGGTATCTTTCTGCTTCCTTGGTCGCTTTCTACGCAGGCTCGGCCGTGAGTGACACGAGCGCGGGCGTCCCGCCTGCCCCAGACCGGCTCCCGGTCGACGGGCTGCTACGCCGCTGGCTGGAGCATGTGAAACTTCCCGTTCTACCCGCGCTCGTGCTGGAGGAGATCAACCACCGCTGCTGGAAGACCAGCTCTACGGCAAAGTCGACGACATCGAGGCCGAGTACGGCCCGCCGGTTCTGCTCGCCGCGCACGGCCACACTCTGCCGTGATTGCATCTTTACCTCGCAGAGGGCGGGCTTGTTGCGGCCCTTGTACGGGACGCGCACGTGCTCGCCGGCGCCGACATAGCCCTTGTCGGCCAAGACGATCAGGTCGGTGGCGTTCAGGCGGCGCAGGCTGCCCCAGATCCGGGCGGCTTTGAGGTCGTGTACCGAGCCGGGTAGTGAGCCGGAGGTCCACAGGGGTGTGCCATTGGGAGCAGCACCTGGATGTTCTTGCCGTGTTTCTTGTGCTTGCCGGAGTAGTAGGGGCGGTTGGCGGCAACTCGGTCGATGGGGATGAGCGTGCCGTCCAGCACGAGGTAGGGGCAGCCGGCGCGGTGGGCCGCACGTAAACCGCGTCCAAGCGGGGTGCGCGAGTAGCGAGCAGGGCGATGGCCTTGCGGATGTAGCGCCAGGCGGTGGCCACTCCAACGCCGAAGCCGGCCGCAACTTCGCCGAGCGTTTCGTCCTTGCGCAGGTGGACGAGCACGAGGAGTGCCTGCTGACCTGGGTTGAGACGCCGCCATGGTGAACGGAGCCTCTTACGGTGACGGCGGATCAGGTTGGACAGGTAGGACAGCGTCCGAGATGACAATGACAACGCAGCACGATGCTTCTATGGCTTGTCAAGCGAGGAGGGACGCTTCAGCTGCGAGCGCCTGAGGGCGGAGGAGGATCTTGTAGAGCTGGCGGGCGACGTATCGCTTTAGACAGCGGATGACCTCTCTCTTGGACAGCCCGTCGGTGGTTCTGCGCTCGACGTAGGTGCGGGTGGATGGATCGCAGGACATGCGGGACAGCACGATGACGTACAGGGCCCGGTTGGCCTGCCGGTCGCCGCCATGGTTGAGCCGGTGACGTCGTGTTTTGCCGCTGGATGCGGGCACGGGCGATACTCCGCATAGGGCCGCGAACGATCCCTCGGAGCGCAGCCGATCGGGGTTGTCGCCACACGTGACCAGCAGTTGGGCGGCGGTCTCCACCCCCACGCCCAGGGTGGCGAGCAGTTTGGGCCGGGACTGCTCGATCAGCGCCTTCAACTGGTCGTAGGCCACGTCGATCTCGGCGCTGAGGGCGCGGTAGCGAGCAGCGAGATGCCGCAACGCCGCCTTGACACCCTGAGCTGGGTCGGCCAGATCAGCAGAGGGCCTCAACCGGAAGCAGGCGTCGACGAGCCGGGCCTTCTTCATACCGGCCAACTGCTCGCGAAGCTCGGCCGGGGCAGTGACGAGCAGCGCCTGCAGCTCGTTGAGGCAGGCGGTGCGAGCCTTCACCGCACCGGCGCGGACCAGATGCAGCACGCGGATCGACTCGGCCACCCCGTTTCCGCTCTTCGGGACGGCGCGAGCCCGGTCGGCCAGCACAGCTTCTGCCGCGGCGTAGGAGTCCAGCGGATCGGACTTGCCCTTGGCCCTGCGCTGTTGCCGGTCAGGGCGATTGACCTCGATCACTTTGACCTTCGCGCTGCTCAAGTGGCGAGCCAGAGCGGCACCGTAGGAGCCGGTACCTTCAACCCCCACCGCGTGCAGCCGGCCGAAGGACCCCATCCACTCCAGCAGGTCCGCGTATCCCGCTCTGGTCGCCGGGAACTCGCGATCGGCGATCCGGCGCCCGTTCATCAACACAACCGCGGCGTGATGAGTGTCGGCGTGCGTGTCGACCCCGCCCACGATCCGTCGCGCCTTGGGCTTCTTGAACTCCGTCATGTGCACCCTCATCGGCTCGGGGAATATCCGAAGGCGGTGCGCGTCGGGGTAGCCGAGCAGGCAGACCAGTGACGGGACCAGTTCCCTCGCCGAGGCTTCTATCAAGCCACACACGGCCAGCCCGACACGCACCTTCGGGAGTGCTCCCCAGAAGAGGCGACAGATCGTGCCGATGGCACCAAGAGGACCCGGGCCAGGTAGAACAAGGGTCAACCTCAGGGGAGAACACTTCCTGCTCCTGCAACATCATCCGAAGCAGCAGTCGTTCCCGATAGCACTAGTCTCACTGGTAGAACAGCAACTTGAAGCCCGTGGTGGACAGGTTGATCTTGGTCGGCAACCCTTCTACCAGGGGTTTCTGTACTTGTCGATCAGCCTGCCGCCGTCAGCAAGTTCCTGGCCTGCCGTTTAAGGATGGAAAACCCTCACTGCGTCATCTGGTGGCGAGCCGCTCGTGGAACTAGCTGATCCGCGGCCTGCAATCTGGCCACCTGCGATCAACACGCAATCATCAGGCTCAGCAGCGGCATCGCCTGAAGATGTCTCACATCACTTCTCACTGATTCCGGTACTCCGACAGAACAGCTAGACCTACAAGAGCAGGATGACCTACACGCACCGTCAAGCTCGTTCCTCCTGGAGGCTGGAGAGCCTCCTCAGGGACCGCGTCGGTAGGTCGACGGCAGGGAACGAAGTAAACTGGTGCAGCTGCAGCCGGACACGCCGCACCCCCATGACATCGTATTGATCTTGATGCTGCATAATTTGCGATAAAAGCATCTGTGTCTCTCCATGTCGCCGTAGCCCTTGCATGGATGCCACCCGTGGCAAACTAGGGTCGAGAGGCCGTCCTTGACCTCTGGGGCATGTTGATTCTCTCGCGCGTGGTGACCCATCAAGGAGGTGCTGTGCGGATTAGCGTTCCGTTTTATACGAATAAAGAGTTTAAGGTGGAAGGGGGCGACTTTTCCAATCTGGAGATTCGCCAGAGTGGCCGGGAGTCACTCCACTACTTCTATGACGTAGCGCGGGGCCGACTAATAACCGACTTCATCCTTCATGACGGCCCTAAGATTGCTCTCCTGTGTAACGTTACTCTGATCTATAAGAACGGATCTTATACGCCCCGCCTCAAGTTCTGGAAGAAGGACAAGACGAAGCCAGCCAATGAGCAACCGTATCTTGTCGAAATGCCGGACATGCCAGAGACACGGATGGTGAAGGCCCTAGTTGATACTAGCGATGGCCATGAGAACTATTGGAGATTGATAGAATTTATTCAACAGTTCCGCGAGATAAGCCTGCCTGCTAGCCAGGTCCATATTGTCGCAAATGAAAGTGCACAGATCGCTAGTATGCTTGAAGGTAGCGATAAAGCCGAGGTTATCGAGGCATTGAGATCTGTGTTGGGCGGTAAGCTAACTCAGGCAGATCTGGACACTATCGCAAATCGAAAAGGCCAGCTCGAAATATTCGATAGATACCTCACTGATGGCAACTATTTCGAACAGCGACGCAATGAACTAAGGACGGCAAAGACAATCGCCCGCCCTGAAGATGTGTGGCAGGACTTTTTTGAGAAAAATCCCTGGATATTTGGCTACGGACTCAGTCTAATCGCCTGCAGGTCATTCGACGACAAGAAGCTGCAACAGATCACGGCTGGCACAAGCATATTCAGTGGTGCGGGAAAGCGCAGCGATAGCCTGCTGCGAACGCGTGGACTAGTTAGCAGTCTCCTCTTTTGTGAGATTAAGCGGCACGATAGTCCGCTACTTAAGGAACAACAATACCGAGAGCCAGACGTCTACGTTCCGTCCAACGAAGTTGTTGGCGCCGTCTCGCAAGTGCAGGTGACGGCTGAAAAAGCAGTACGCGAGATAGGAAGGATTATTCATCAGCACTATGAGCCTAACGGCATGCCAACAAATATAGAGGTCTCAGCAATTAAGCCGAGACAGGTGGTTGTAGTTGGGAATACAGGCGAGCTTAAGTCGATGGATAGAATCAACCCTGAAAAGGCTTCTTCATTCGAAATCTATCGCAGATCTATAACCAATGTGGAAATTGTCACCTTCGACGAGCTCTATGAGCGCGCGCTCTTTATCGTCAAAGACGCGAAATGATCTCGGCGGATTTACGCCTGCCGGCGACACCGGTTTCCGTAGACTTCTGCGCTGGACCGCAGAAAATCGTGGCCTTTGCTGGCGGTCGACTCAGTCTGCGCGGCGAGGTCTGCAGTCGGGCGGTCCCCCCACTCCGTGGGCGTGTAAGTTGGGCAAATGCCCTGCGCACAGAATGAAGTGTATAAGGTGACCCTGCGTACTTCCTCTCACAACGAAGCGTTGGGCTGCCACAGCTGAGCGTCGGAAGCAGCGCGTTAGGTCCGCCAGACGGAGCACTCGCGCTGCTCGGATGGCCAAGACGGTGTTGGGGCATATGCGGACATCAGTGGCGCGCAGATTTGTCCAGGTGCGGAGAATTGCTGTAGTGCTGCTGTCGCCTCAGCCAGAGCCATCCGGTGGCAAGGCCCGACGGAGAAGGGGCTTGACGGCAATCGCCCCAGCCCGTACGACGGTGAGCGATGTCCGGATCGTCACGACCTGAGCCCGCCGCGACGGGGTTGTCGAATTCACGTGTCGCGTCTTTCCTATATGCACGGGTTCAACACACCAGCCTGCTAAACGCGGACAGTTTAGGCGAAAGGGCTTAAGTTAATGGTGAGGGTCTACAACCATTCAGCGTAAATTCCATCTCACCCATAGGCCGCTGCCCTGGCTTCCCTGCAGGGAGCCAGGGTGCATCCGGCCGGGAGATCGAAATATATGTGCAGATCTGGAAGAAAAGTTCGACCGAATACGCAGCTGCAGGCAGATGTAGTGGCCAGACCAGCCGAGGCTAGAGAGCGTTGAAGGCGAGAGTTACGCTACGTAAGCGCCTCTTGCCAGCAAGAGACTGCAGTTAATGGTGGGGCTACACCGGAGGGGTGAGGTATCCCGACGGTGGCGGACTCACCGCGCAAGCACGCGTCCACCCTGAACAGGTGAGGATGCAGGCGGCGGACCGCTTCGCCCAGGGCGCGAGCGACGCCGAGGTCGCGGTTGAGTTCCGGATCAGCCGGATGTCGGCCAACCGGTGGCGCCGGGCATTGGAGGCCTGTGGCCGGCAGGCGTTCATCTCGAAAGGGCCGAGCAGTGAGGTGTGCAAGCTGACCGATGCGCAGCTGGAGGAGCTGCAGGAGGCATTGAAATAGGGGCCTGCAGCGCATGGCTGGGATGAGGATCAGCGCTGGACGCTGGCCCGGATCGCTGAGCTGATCCGCCAACGGTTCGGCGTCTGCTACCCCGTGTCGGGGGTGTGCTATCTGTTGCAACAGCTGGGTTGGAGCTGACGGGCGCCCAGCAGAAGGGCCGTCGAGCGCGATGAGGAGGCTATCGCCGCCTGGCGGGATGAGGTCTGGCCGGAGGGAAAGCACAGCTGCACACCTGGCTGAGCTGGGAAGACGAAGCCGGTCAAGGCCTGAGACCTCCCCGCGGCCGCAGCTGGAGACGGCGCGGGGTCACCCCGATTGTGACGGTGTCGGGCGGTGGGTCGGGCACGGTGACGATCGCCGGTCTGGTCGCGACCAAGCCGGGCCGGCTGCCGCGGCTGATCTACCGGATCCGGCTGCGGCGGGGCCGCAAGGGTGAGCGCAAGTCGTTCTCCGAAGCGGACTACGCGGCCCTGCTCGAGGCCGCCCACCAGCAGCTGGGCGGTCCGCTGATGGTGATCTGGGACAACTTGAACACGCACGTCAGCGCCGCGATGCAGGAGCTGATCGGGCGGCGTTCCTGGCTGACCGTCATCCAACTGCCGGCCTATGCGCCGAGCTGAACCCAGTCGAGGGCGTCTGGGCGCACTTGAAGCGATCGTTGGTGAATCTGGCGAAGAAGACCCTCGCCGAGCTCGCCCGCCTGATCAAGACCCGGCTGAAGAGGATGCAGTACCGACCTCAGCTGATCAGCGGCTTCATCGCCAAAACCAACCTCCAACCTCGCCCCCGACCCGAAGCCGCCATAACCTCAGCCTTTACTCTCTAAGTCGGGTTTATAAGATCGAGCCAGCGCCCCTTCGAGGCCTTGATCTTAGTCTCGGTTACGAAAAGATAATGCCATTTACCGTAGACGCCGACGTCGTTCACCTCTGCTGCCCACATTTCCGCCGCCTCGCGCTTGGCTACGACATCGGGGTCGTTAGCATCGTCATCCGCCTTTCCTTCGATGAGCCAGTAGTCACCGCGAGCGTCGAGCGCGATAAAGTCAGCGTAGTACTTACCAGCCGCATACTCGATCCAGATAGGACCATTTGTATAGATGCGCAGCCACCACTTAACCTGTGACGATGCTTCGAGAGTTGCGGCTAGCCTCCACTCTGTAGATTTCGCATCGAAGGAAGCCACGGGCTCGATGCTGTGCAGCCACTCGCCGTACCAAGTGCCCTTTACGAACTCTTCCCATCGGGAGACAACTGGGGATGGCATGATACGAGTTGGTGGAAGGACTGGAACATCCACCACGTTGAATTCCCAGCTAGGGCTAGAGGCTCGCAGGTCGTAAGCTTTAGTGATGGCAGCTCCCAGGGCCTTCACTGCAAGCGCGGATCGCTTGACGCTCCACGTGGCTTCGCTGTCGTCCCTGACTCCTGCTCCTTCGAGGAACCAGCTAATGACGTCCTGCGCTGCTTCATACTCAGCGATCGTCGACTCGACCATGCCTAGACCAAGGACACGGGACTCCAGTTGAGATTTCACCTGGCTTACCGGAACAGTCTTAAGGTAAGCCTTTTCTTCTTCTAGGAACCGCGTACCCAATACGACTTCCCCGTCGATACCCCGCTGCGCGTCAAGCGCCACTCGGGTCATGTAGACGGACTCGTCCGTGAGGTACTTGCTACCCAGGTCTCTAGCCTGCTGTTCTGTCACGAGACGAAGGCTGAATTTTTGGGGAACCACACTCCGCTCCCTGCGTGGGAATCGAATACGTGGCGCGCCTGGTACCGGGGTAACGTACTTGACTGCCGCCGCCGCACCAAGCTCATGCTCCGAGATGACATCGTCGTATTCTTGTACCTTGAGCAGCAAGGAGGGGTCAGATGGCAGACCGTCTCCCCCATCCCCACCAAACACAAATGTGAGCCCTGGCTGGACGGAAATAGGAGTTTCCGGCTGAGGTGATTCGGATCCAGCGCCCTCTGCGCCAGCGGCAGAAGTGACAGGAAGTTCCCTAGCTGCTTCGGCGCGTTCCTCTAGGACCTGCTGAAGCAAAGCCTTCTTGTTGGCGAGGAGTTCGCGATAGGAGTCGTGAGCAACGATGTCGACGGTGTCGACGGCTTCGATACCAGTACGCCGGCCGAACGGAAGCCGCAAACCTCGTCCCAGAACCTGCTCGGTCAACGTTTGGGAAGCAAGGGCACGGAGGCCGATGATGACGCCGATATTTCGGACGTCCCATCCCTCCTTTAGCTTGTTTACGCTGACAACCGCGCGTACCGGTGAGTCTAGTTCTTCCACAGCTTTGAGCGCTCTAAGTGCCTTGTCGCTAGAGCCGCCTGTGATAAGGAGGACTTGCCCTTCGCCCGGTAGAAATTCCGCCGAAAGGTTATCGGCGACACGTTCAGCGTCGGCAACTGTCTGGCAGACAACGAATAGCACGGGCACGATTGGGCGTACGCCAGCGGTGTGCGCGTAAGACCGCCATGCCGTCTCCTTGACATCCCGCAGGTGACAGGCGTCAGCCAACTGGGAACGTTCATCCTTGATACCGTCGCCGCGGTAGACGATGACGGGAATCTTCACAAGTTGGTCGGCGATCGCCTCAGCCAGGGAGTAACGGAAGATCGTCTTACCAGCTTTAGTGTCCTGCTTGTTGGGCGTAGCAGTAAGGCCGATGACTGCTCGGGCTCTCAGATCACGAATTGCGGTACCGTATTTATCGGCGTCGCCCGAATACACGTGATGCTCGTCGGCGATTACGACAACGTCGTCGAGTTTTTGGAGGTGCGCGTAGAGGCTATTCCCGATGTTTTCGTTTACGCCGTGGACACGACGACGCAGGTCGTCGTTCGGCTTCAGCAGTGTCTGAATCTTGAAGATGAATAGCTTCAGGAGGTTAGGATCGGCCATCGCTTCAGCCGACTGTTTAAAGTTTTCGACCGTGATAACTTTGGGTTCCCAGTCCGTGCCAGGAATATACTTTTCGGTGCCAGGCGTGAAATTTGCGATGGATTTTTCGTAGATAGCATCCAATGGGACAATGAGAACCACATTTCGGATGCCGTTTTCGGCGAGATACTCCAGCAGGCCGGCCGCCAGGTAGGTCTTCCCAACACCGGTTGCAAGGTCGCAAACCCACTCAGAGCCATCGCCGAGGGCGATCTTCTTTGCCACCTCATGCAGCGCACGACGGTTAGGATTGCGCAAGTTAAGCCGAGCGGCGATCGCTTCGACCAACTCCGGGTTGTACTCAATCCAGTTCATCGGGTCACCTTTGCTCGTTTCACGATATCGTCTGGAACCTTCAAGACGCGTGAGCCGGAACGAAGCCCTGCGAGAGCCGAGGTGGCTCTCGGGTGTACGGCGGTCCCGCCGATAGTTGCTGTTTCGTCCGCGCTTAGTAGGGAAACGGCGTAGTGTACCACCTCTTCATCGACTATACCTGGAATAACGACGAGAATATCTCTGCCCTTTGCTCCTGTAACGCCCCGTCTAGCAGGCGTCAGGGTGTAACCGAGCTGGGCTGCTACATACCTGCCGAGGTCTTCGGGAGTGGTATCGGCTAGAAATACCAAGCCGCATTCGACCACTAGTCGTGACGGAGAAACGGTGAGAGTGCGGAACCCGCCGCCGCCGCACCACAGCCGCTCGCGTACGGGTTTTGTTTTCATTTGTTTGACAAGCTCTTCTACAGCTTCACGATCTACCGCAACGGATCCCGCTTCGAGCAATTTCTGTACAACCTTGCGAGCCTCATCGAGTGCCGCTGGTGTGACGTCGTGGGGAAGCTCGAAGGATGAAGCGCGAGCCTTGGAGACTGAGACGCCGCCTTGGTCAGAGCCGTTGACGACGTTCGTGAGACGCGGGAGTACGAAGTCTCGGACAGTCGACTCGACGCTTTCGATGGTCACCCACCGGCGGCCGAGCTTGTGAGCTACTGCTGCAGTGGTGCCGGAGCCGGCGAAGCAGTCAAGCACGATGTCACCAGGCTGCGTCGACACTTCGATGATCTTTTTCAATAGACGCTCTGGCTTGGGGGTCGCAAAAGCGTTCATGCCAGGGAAGAGGGCCTTGATCTCAGCCTTAGCTTCGCGATTGTGCCCAACTTCAGTGTTGAACCATATGGTTCGCGTGTTCGAACCCGTGTCAGGCTGTGGTCGTTTCCGACCAAGAGTCCCCTTGGGGCGAAGGATGTACTCCGGCCAAGGGCCGGCGGATTTGCGCTCTTCTGCAGTCTGCCGAGCCTCTTCAAGCGGTACCGCCAAGACGAGTGCTGGAATACCTTTACGAACTTCCTCTACAGAAACGCCGCAGATTTCCGCACGCTTGTCATCGTCGTCTAGAACTCGCAGCTCATACGGTGCGTATTGAGACATAGCCGCAAAAACTGTCTCTTGCTTCGTGGCCCAGCATCGCCCCTTGGCGGGGTACATAAGATCACCAGTGATCGGAGACTGGATTGCATAGACCCAGGTCTGGTTTCTGTAGGCGGAGGGCGCCGTTGGGTCGCCGTCGAACCACGGTTGCGGGTCGCCATCAGGTGACTTGTAGATCGTGTTCAGTGCCTCGTCGCGTTCGCTGCGGTTCAACCGAGCGTTCGGAGTCTTGCCGTAAACCAGGAGCGTGTCGTGATCAGTCGAAAAATTTGGTAGATCGCTTCGAGGACTGTCTGCCTTCTGCCAAATCACGGTGCCCAGATAGGAGCTGATGCCCAGTTCATCGTCAAGGACTTGTCGGGCGCGGTGAACTTCCTCATCATCGAGATGCACCCAGATAATCCCATCATCAGCCATAAGCCGGGCTATCTGGCGAATGCGGTCACGAAACATGGTGAGCCATACGGAGTGTTCGAAATTATCGTCGTACTGCTCAAAGGCTTGGCCGGTATTAAAGGGCGGATCGATGTAGACGAGCTTGATCTTGCCCTTGTACTTGGCGGCATATTCAGGAATCCGGTTCAACGCCTGGAGAGCATCGTAGGAGTCTCCGGTGATGAGTAGATTATCTTCCGGTGTCCGGGTCACCTTGCCGACAGTCGTGCCCTCGTCGAGGAGGCGGACTTCGGTGGCTCGCGGGTCGTCGTGCTGAACCCACTCGTAGCCACCCTTGCCGTCGGGCAAGAGCGTCTGATCCTGGTTCATCCAGGTCAGAGCTAGCCTGTTGGTAGCCATCCGCACTTCCTCTGCAGCCAATCACTCAACCGACTCGTCACGGGTAAACAGCATCACCATAGTGGCTGACAGTGACAGAGTTCGACCGATGTTCATCACTTAATGAGGCGTCGGGCTGCTGTGCTTCTCGCCGATCTCCACTCACAGGGCATCGGGCTGCAGGGGCCATGCCTAGAAGACTGAGATGCGGGGCGGCGGCTCTCGCGGGCATCTCGTCATATCATGGGAGCTTCTGCAGTGTGCGTACTGCATGGTGGGGCATCAGGGCGGGGCGGTGTGGTCGCGACCGGCCGGAGTGCCGCAGCGCGGCCACACCGTCCAACGCGCGGCAGCCCCCCGCAGGCGGGCTGCCCTTGAAGTCGTAGGGAAAAGTCTCACCCAGCAGATCGGACACAGATGTCGGGTCTCATGACCTGCGTGACACATCGTGCTCAGGACGTGCGTAACACTTCGCCGAGTGCTGGTGGAGTTGAGCGTGGTCGAGCAGCGGTATCAAGCCGTGCTGCAGGTGTTATCCGGGGCGAGTGTCACTGAGGTCGCCCGCCGGTTCGGAGTCTCACGTCAGGCGGTGCATCGATGGCTGGGCCGATACCGCGATCAGGGCCTGGCCGGGCTGTCAGACCGTTCATCCCGCCCGCGCACCTCACCGACCCGGACACCGGCCGAGGTGGAGGCGCTGATCTGCGAGCTGCGGCGTAACCACCCTCGTTGGGGTGCTCGCCGGCTGGTGTGGGAACTGACCCGCCGAGGATGCCCCGGGCCGGTGCCATCCCGGGCAACGGTGCACCGGGTGCTGGCGCGGCACGGCCTGGTGCAGGTCACCCCCAGAGGCCGGCGGCGAGAGGACTACAAGCGCTGGCAGCGCTCCGAGTCGATGCAGCTGTGGCAGATGGACATCGTCGGCGGGATCATGCTGGCCGACGGCACCGAGTGCAAGGTCGTCACCGGGGTCGATGACCACTCCCGCTACTGCGTCGCCGCCACCGTGGTGGCCCGCCCCACCGGCCGAGCCGTCTGCCTGGCCCTCGCCACTGCGCTGAGCCGATACGGAATCCCGGATGAACTGCTCACGGACAACGGTAAGCAGTTCACCGCCCGGTTCGGCCGCGGCGGGGAGGTGCTGTTCGATCGGATCTGCCGCGAGAACGGCATCACGCACCGGCTGACCCGCCCGCACTCACCCACCACGACAGGCAAGGTGGAGCGTTTCCACCAGACGCTGCGCCGGGAACTGCTGGACGACCACGGGCCGTTCGCCAGCATCGAGCATGCCCAGCAGGTCCTGGACGACTTCGTCGACGACTACAACACCAACCGGCCCCACCAGGCGCTGGACATGGACCGCCCCGCCGACCGGTTCCAGCCACGTCATGATGACCAGTTGCCGCTGCGGCTGCCATCGGCACTGCACACCCTCCCCGATCCGCAACCCAGACCTGAGCCTGATCCAGTGGTGGTGGCGCCAGTGAAGGCCGAGACGGCGGAGCTGGCGAAGTCGCCTGACATCATCGACCCGGTCGACCTGACCGTCGAGTTCACCCGGGTCGTCCCCGCCTCGGGCAACCTGGCCGTCTGCGGACAGCAGTTCTGGCTCGGCACCCACCGAGCAGGAGTCACGATCACGCTGCGGGCGGACACCGGCACCGTCGAACTGCTGGCCGCCGGGATCAGGATCAAGAAAGTCCCGTCCCGGCTCACCCCTCGACACCTACGGCAACTGATCGCAGAGGGTGGCACCCGCATCCCGCCCGTAGCCAAGCCGGCCCGCCCCGGCGCCGGCGAGGTGGTCGAGGTCGACCGGACCATCAACGCCAGCGGCCTGGTCGCCTTAGGCGGTCGGCAGTACTCGGTCGGCTACCAGTTCGCCGGACGCCGGCTGACCGTCCGCATTGACGACACCTTGCTGCACCTGGCCGATGGACACACGCTGCTCCGCACCCTGCCCAACCCGCTCACCAGCGACGAGATAGCCCGCCTCCGAGACGCCCGCCCCGCCGGACCCGAACCCCGCCCAGCCGCTGAGCCGGTCCGCGTGCAGCGGCGGGTCAGCAGCCGCGGCCAACTCTCCATCGCCGGCCAGCGCATCCGCGTCGGCATCGGCCACGCCGGAATGACCGTGACCATCGAAGACACCGACGGGACCTTCCGCATCACCCACGCCGGCCAGCTCATCGCCGAGGTCGCCCGCACCACCACCAAACCCATCGCCCGGTTCAAAGTCCGCAAGCCTCAGCACCAACGGAAGACCACATCGAGCGGGTAGAACTGCGTTCATGGATCCGGAGAAGCTGCAACAGGCCCTGGACGAGATCTTCGACCAAGCCCTGCTCCACCACGGCTTCATGGACTACATGCGCGACTACCAACTCGTGATCCACGCCACCGCCGACCCCAGAACCGGGACCGCGCCGACGACGCTGCGCTACCTGTTCCGCCACTGCGTGCAGGCCCACTGCGCCACAACCGTGCCCGCCGGCACCTGGCGCGACTCCCTCGATGACCGGCTCATCACCTACGAAACCGGCGTCGACCTCGACGGATACGTCTGGGGCGTCAACTGGCAGACGCTCTACCCCGGAGCCACGCTCATCGCCGACTCACCAACCGCCCGGCACTGGGCCACAGCCATCGGCATCGACTTCCATGAAGTCCGGATCCAAACCAACGCCCACGACCTCACCCTGGTCTTCTCCGACCTGCGGATCCAAGCACTCCCATCTGAATCACAGGGCCCAGACCACAAATTCCCGATTCAATAGGCACCAACAGAACGACAGATCATCTAGCCGAAGTGTCACCCGCCTCCCGAGCCGGATCTGTCACACGGGTCCCGAGACCTGACACAGATCGGACACAGATCGGACACAGGTGTCCTACTTCGGTTGATGCTTGACACCCGAGCTTCGGTTGATGCTTTACACCCCTTCGGCTGACCTGCGTTCCTGGGTGATCGGTGACGATCACGTGGGAGGCCGGGTTGGCGCTGGTGGAGTTGAGCGTCATGGAGCAGCGGTATCGCGCTGTGCTGGAAGTAGAGGCGGGCTGTCCGGTGGTCGAGGTCGCCGAGCGGCATGGGGTGTCCCGGCAGTCGGTGCACGCGTGGGTGCGCCGATATCGGGACGGTGGGCTGGCGGGGTTGGCTGATCGGTCGCATCGGCCAGCGGAGTGTCCGCATCAGACGGCGGCTGCGGTGGAGGCGCTGGTGTGTGAGCTGCGCCGATCTCATCCGCGGTGGGGTCCGCAGCGGCTGGCTTACGAGCTCACAGCGCGGAGCTTCAAGATGGCCTCGGCTCCGGCCGGTCCTCACCTGGCTCCGGTGATCTCCAGGCGGTCGCCGTCCAGATAGCGGGCGGTC
>NZ_JBFAWA010000039.1:0-136652 GCF_040680035.1 Nonomuraea sp. NPDC052116
TCATCCAGACGGTCGAGCACGCGGGCGCCGCCTACCCCGTGGTCGCCGACCCCGCGCTCAAGCTGCAGTGCGAGTGGTGGAAGGCCATGTGCCGGGTGATCTTCTCGAAGAAGCTCACGGCCCAGATCCACAGCTCCTGGCTGTACGCCGGGGCGGCCGGCGCGGTCAAGGTGGCCGACGCGGCCTGCGACAAGTCCAAGAACAGCAAGATCAAGCTGGCCTGCAAGGTGATGTTCGCGGCGGGCATCGCCCAGTACATCTACAAGATTCGGGAAGCCGCCAACAAGAAGCAGTGCTTCGCGCTGCGGATGCAGTGGCCGGGCCCGATCGTCTGGGGCGAGGTCCGCAAGAAGAGCTGCCAGAGCAAGTAAATCCCCTTGTGACAACCTGACGCCCCCGTCAAGCCGGCGGGGGCGTCGCTCTACCTCGGAGCTCCCCATGTCTGCCCTCCTGCCGCGGGCCCTCGCCGGTGGTCTCGCCTTCTTACTTCTTCCGCTGGCCGTGCCCCCCTCGCCGGCCGCCGCAGAACCGCCCGCCGCCGCCCAGGCCGTGGACGACCCCAGTGACCCGGCCCGGGTCGCCGCCGAGCCGAGCGCGCCCGACGAGGCCTCCGCCCGCCTGTCCGCCCGCCTGACGGGCCGCCGGGTCGAGGTCGCGGACGCCCGTACCGAGACCACCACCACCTACGCGAACCCGGACGGCACGCTGACGGTCGACTCGTTCGCCGGTCCGGTGCGCTACCGCGGCGACGGCGGGTGGGCCCCGGTGGACATCGCGCTCACCAGGACCGCGTCGGGCGAGATCGTGCCGCGCGGTCACGGCCGCAAGCTGCGTTTCGGCGGCGGGCGCGCCGGGCTGAGCGCCCGGCAGGCCACCGCGAACACCGCGGCGACCGACCTGATCACGATCGGGGAGGGCTCCGCCAAGGTCACCTTGCAGTGGAAGGGCGCGCTGCCGGTGCCGGGCCTGGCCGGTGAGACGGCCACGTACGCGGAGGCCATGCCGGGCGCCGACCTGGTCGTCACCGCCACCCGGACCGGCGCCGAGCAGTTCCTGCTGCTCAAGTCGCGCCCGGCGGCTCCTCTGTCGTACACGCTGACGCTCAAGGCGCCGGGCCTGACTCCGCGCGAGGCCAAGGACGGCGGGGCGGAGCTGGTGGACGCCAAGGGCAAGGTCGCCGTCACCATCCCCGCGCCGGAGATGTGGGACGCCTCCACGCACCCGATCTCCGGCGAGCACCTGCGCCGGGCTCCGGTGGGGATGAAGGTCTCCGGCCGCGACCTCGTCTTCACCCCCGACGCGGCCTTCCTGAACGACCCCGCCACGACGTATCCCGTCACCGTGGACCCCACGCTCAACCTGGGCCAGGTCTTCGACACGTTCGTGCAGGAGGGCTACGGCACCGACCAGTCGGGCGCCACCGAGCTCAAGATCGGCAACAACGGCAGCGGCCAGGTCGCCAAGTCGTTCATCACGTGGAAGACCCCCGGCATCGCGGGCAGGAAGATCATTTCGGCCACGCTGAAGCTCTGGAACTTCCACTCGTGGTCGTGCGAGGCCCGCTCGTGGGAGGTCTGGTCGGCCGACCGCGCCTCGACGTCGTCGCGCTACCCGGGCCCGCACATGGCCGCCAAGTACGCCTCCTCCAGCGAGACGAAGGGCTACGGCAGCGGCTGCGCCGACGGCTGGGTCACCGCCAACGTCACCTCGCTCGTGCAGCACTACGCCGACCAGGGCTGGAAGGAGTCCGGCATGGGCCTGCGGGCCGCCAACGAGTCGGACAAGTACGCCTGGAAGCGGTTCAACTCGGGCAACGCCTCGTCGCACGTGCCGGTCGTCTCGGTGACGTACAACTCCTACCCGAGCACCCCGGTCTCGACCTGGGTGTCGCCGTTCACCGACTACGACGGCACGCTCTGGACCAACACGCTCACCCCGCAGCTGCGCAACCACGTGCGCGATCCCGACGGCGGCAACGTCCGCGGCAAGTTCGACCTGTACGAGGGCTCGACGATGCTGATCGACGACCTCTACGGCGCGTTCGTGGCCAGCAACGGCTTCTCCGGCGCGAACGTGCCGGCGGGCAAGCTGGCCCACGGAAAGTCGTACATGTTCCGGTCGTGGGCCCACGACGGCTCGCTGGTCTCGAAGCTCTGGCAGACGGCGTACTTCTCCGTCGACACCGTCAAGCCGCCCGCCCCCAAGGCCGCCTCCACCGACTACCCGAACGACGGGACCTACCATGGCGACGCCGGCAAGGCCGGCACGTTCACCCTCACCCCGGCGAACACCGACGCCGGCTGGATCGCCTACAAGCTCGACAGCGACGCCGTGACCAAGGTGCTCACCACCGGCGCGGCCGTCACCGCCAAGCTCACCCCGGCCACGACGGGCGCCCACACGCTCAGCGTCTACACCATCGACAAGGCCGGGAACGCCTCCCCGACGACCGCCTACACCTTCAACGTCGGGACCGGCGCGGCCGTGGCCTCGCTCACCGCGCCCGTGAACGGCCTGCGCAGCACCGCCAAGGTGCCCCTCGCCGTCACCGGCACGGCGTTCACGCAGGCCAGGTTCCAGTACCGGCGCTCCGAGACCGATGCCTGGGCGGACCTGCCCGTCGCGAACGTCACCGGCGCCGACGGCAAGCCGCTGACCGCGTGGCCCGTCGCCGCCCCGGGCAGGCTGTCCGGCCTGACCTGGGACGCGGGCACGCAGCTCGGCGACGCCGCGGTGCAGGTGCGCGCGGTCGTCACGGGCACGACCACGGCGGAGTCCCAGCCGGTCGAGGTCGTGGTGGACCGCCGCGCCACCCGGGCCGCCACGAAGGAGGTCGGGCCGGGCGTGCTCAACCTCCAGACCGGCGACTACCGCCTCCAGACCACCGCAGGCGGGCTCTTCGGCCTGACGCTCACCCGCACGGTTTCCTCCCGCGAGGCTGGCTGGTCGCTCCCGGTGCCCGTGCTCAAGGAGACCTCGGCCACCTCGGTCGAGGTGACGCGGGCCGACGGCAGGCCGGTGCAGTTCACCAAGACCGCGGACGGCTGGAAGCCGGAGCCAGGGGCCGAGAACCTGGCCCTCACCGGCACGTACACGCTGACCGACGCGCGCGGCGAGGCCACCACGTTCACCAGGCAAGGCGACCTGTACGCCCCCGAGGGCCACGCCTACGACCAGGGCCGGCTGAAGTCGATCACCAAGTCGGGGCACCCGCTGGAGCTCGGCTACGACACCGCAGGACGCCTGTCCAGCGTCTCTCTGCAGGGCACGGTGATCACCCAGTACGGCTACGACAGCGCGGGCCGGCTCTCCGAGGCGTGGGACCCGCGGATCAGCCCGGCGCTGAAGACCGTCTACGGGTACGACTCCGCCGGCCGCGTCTCCACGCTCACCCCGCCCGGCGAGCTGCCGTGGACCTTCGCGTACGAGAGCGACGGGCGGCTCCGCACGGTCACCCGGGCCACGCTCAAGGCCGGCACCGCGGACCAGGTCGCCGGCGAGGCGAAGACCACCGTCGTGTACGGCGTGCCGCTCACCACCTCGGCCGGCGGCCCCGCCGACGTGACGGCCAAGGAGGTGGCGGCGTGGGGCCAGGCCGTGGCGCCCGTGACCGCGACGTCGGTGCAGCCGCCGGGGCTGGCCGCCACGGTGACGTACCTGGACGAGTCGGGTAGGGCGGTCAACGTCCTGACGCCCGGCGGGCACCTGTCCGCCACCGGCTATGACCGGTTCGGCCACGTCGTGCGGGAGCTCACCGCCGCGAACCGGGAGCTGTCGCAGCGCGACATCACCGACTTCCGCCTCGCCGAACTCGCCATCACCGGCTACGAGCCCGAGGAGCGCGCCGAGCTGCTGTCCACCCGTTCGGTCTATGACGTGTCCGGGCGGCGCGAGCTGGAGGAGCTGAGCCCGGTCCACATCATCAACCTGGAGTCCGACGTGGACGACCTGCCCGCCGGGTACGCCATCGGCGCCAGGACCCGTACGGTCAGCACCTACGACGAAGGCCGCCCGGCCGGTGCGGTGGCGCGCGACCTGCCGACCACCGTCAAGACCGGCGCGGTGATCGTCGGGCGCGAGTCCAAGCCGGACGCGGACGTCCGCACCACCGCCATCACCTATGACTGGGCCACGGGGCGGCAGGTCAAGACGGTCCGCGACCCCGCCGGCAAGGCGGTCACCACCACGGCCGCCAACCCCGTGCTCTACACCGCGACCGGCAGCGCGCCGTGCGGCGGGCGATCCGACTGGGCGGGCCTGGTGTGCCAGGACGGCGGGCGCACGTACACGTACGACGCCTCCGGTCTGGCCGCCACCGTGACCGAGGGCGACACGGCCACGACCTTCAAGCGCGACACCGCCGGCCGCCTCACCGCCACCAAGGCGGGCGGCGAGGCCGAGATCGGCCTCGGGTACGACTCCGCGACCGGCCGGCCCACCCAGCGCTGGCGCGGCACGGAGAAGGTCGTCACGGCCTACGACAGGCTCGGCCGGATGATCTCCCACACCGACGCCGACGGCGGCCTGACCCGCACCGAGTACGACGACCTCGACCGCCCGGTCAAGGTCACGGACTCGTCCCCGTCCACCAGGACCTACGCCTACGACGCCAAGGCCGAGCCGCGCGGCCTGGCCACCTCGGTGACCGACTCGGTCGCGGGCACGTTCACCGCGCGCTACGACGCCGAGGGACGCCAGACCGAGGGCGACCTGCCGGGCGGCCTGCACCTGCAGGTCGGCTACGACGAACGCGGCCAGAGCTACGCCCGGATCTACACCCGGGACGGCCTGGAGGCCCCGGTGATGATCGACCAGGTCGCCCGGAACGTCCACGGCCAGGAGCTGCTGAGCATGCGGACCGATCTCATGGCCGAGCGGCAGCTCGGCTACGACAAGGCGGGACAGCTCGCGTCGGCGCTGGACATGGCGTTCCCGGTGTGCACCCTGCGCCGCTACGACCACGACGGGGCCGGCAACCGGACCCGGCTGGCGGTGCAGTCGTCGGACGAGGACTGCCCGGTCGCCGACGACTCGGCCGCGTCGATCACCAGCTACGGCTACGCCTCCGACGGCAGGCTGACCGGCGACGGCTACGCCTACGACGCGGCGGGCCGGACCACGTCGCTGCCCGGCGGGCGTACCGTCGGCTACTTCGCCGACGGGCTGCCGGCCAAGATGACCTCCGGCGAGCAGAGCCTGACCTGGACCCGCGACCCGGCGGGCCGGATCCGATCGGAGACGAACGAGGCGGGCGCGGTCACCGTTCACCACTACGGCTCGGACGGCGACAAACCCTCCTGGACCGCCGCGAACGGCACGATCGTCCGCAACGTCGCCGGCATCGGCGGGGAGCTGGCCGCGCTCACCGGCGCGACCGGATCGGTGCGCCTGCAGTTGCTCACCGTCGGGGGGAGCGTCGGGACCGAGCTGGAGCTCGGCACCGGCCTCGCCACGGTGGTCGGGTACGACGAGTTCGGCGTGCCCTCCCAGCCGGTCCGTCACGGCTGGCTCGGCGGGGCGTACCACCCGACCGTGCTGGACGGGAGGGTCCTGGTGTCGGGCCGCGTGTACGACCCGGCGCTCGGCCGCTACCTCCAGCGTCCGTACTGACCGCACATGACAAAGCCCGGGTGGTCCACACCCGGGCTTTGTCACGTTCAGGCCGCGCAGACTCCGGCCGGCTTGACCGACAGCACGGTGTGGGTGCGGGTCTCCGTCTTCCTGGCGCCTAAGGTGTAGCCGTAGGGCGTGCCGCTGACGCAGTAGGCCACGCCGGTCTGATTGGACACCTGGCTGACCTGCAGCCCGCCGGAGAAGGACCGGCTGTCCCCCTGCTCGACGAGCACGACCCTGGCCGACGACGCGCTCGGCTGCAGGCACAGGTAACCGGTCGGGCAGACGACCGCGGCCTGGCTCGCGGCGGTGGCGGGCTGGGCGGCGAGGGTGGCGGCGGTGGTCAGGGCGGCCGGGCCGGCTGTTACGGCCCTTGATCTCGGCCGGTTTGGTACGTACGGTCGCGATGTGGCCGAGCCGAATCGTCGTAAGATTCTGTACGCGGACATTGTCGCCGTGCTCCTACTCGTCGCTACCGGGGCCTTGTTCCTGGCCGCTCGCGACGTGCCGGCCGCCGGCGGGATCGCGACGGTGCTGAACCTGGTGGCGCAGGCGTGTGCGGTCGGCGCGGCATTCCTGCTGTTCGCGGCGCTCTGGCGGCGGCCTGACTCCGGGACGTTCCTGCTGGGCCCGGTCACGGACGAACGCGATATTTCCCAGCGGGCGAATCAAGCCCTTCACTGGAAACTCATGCTCCTTCGCTCAGTCGTCAGCATCGTTATCCTGCAAGCCGCGCTGACCGCCATATCGGCGGTCCTCCCTCTCTGAACCAGGACCATTCGTCGAGGTCTTCCCCAGCGCCGGCGATCATCGGTGCTGCTGTGCTTCGGACCGTCGGTGCGGGAATGCCGCCGCTGTCAGGAACTGCCCGTCCTTCTGTTCGACCGTCAGTTCGCCGCCGTCGGCGGTGACGCGTTGTTCGAGCGCGGCCAGGCCCCGGAGCTCGGGCAGCGGTGACTGCTGGGCGCCGTCGTTGACGATGGTGATGCTCGACTCCGACAGGGTGATCCGCACCCGCGTCGCCTGGGCGTGGCGCAGGATGTTGGTCGTGGTCTCGCGCAGCACCTGGCCGAGCAGTTCGCTCGCGCCCGGGTCGACGTCCGCTTCCCGGTCGATGCGTACGCCGATGCCCGCGGCCTCGAAGAGGTTCCTGGCGTTCTCCAGTTCGGCGGACAGGTTGAGCCGCCGCTGTGCGTAGGCCAGCGCCTTGGTCTGCGTGATGGTGTCGCTGACCAGGGCATGGATCTCCCGCAGCTCCTGTTTGGCGCGTTCGGTGTCGCTGTCGACCAGTTTCTGGGCGAGCGCCGTTTTCAGCTTCACCACGTGCAGGGTGTGGCCCTGGATGTCGTGCAGGTCGCTGGCGAACCGGACGCGTTCGCGGATCACGGCCAGCTCCGCTTCCCGCTCCCGTGCCGCCTCCAGCTCGGTGACGACGTCGTAGAAGCGCTTGTTGGGGAATCTGAGCCCGATGATCGCCGCCGTGATGCCCGTGGGGATGAGGACGTACCGGAACAGCACGCCGGGAACGTCCTCGTGCGCGACCAGCAGCCTCGACGCGCCCACCGCGGCGACATAGACGGTCAGCGCGACGGCCCACATGACCCGGCGCCGCGGCAGCTGGGGGATGACGAAGGCGCCCGCGGTGGCGACGGCGAAGAACACCGCGCTGCCGCCGGCCACCAGCACGGAGTAGGGCCACACGGCCGCGGTGACGATCATGCAGGGCAGCGCGACGCGCAGGACGTCTCCCCCCGCCCACCGGACGAAGGAGACCAGGGCCGCCACCACGCCCACGCCCAGGACGAGGGCGTCCCACCAGGACCGGGCGTCCGTCGCCACCACCACCGCCCCGGCGACGACGAGCAGCGGGAGAAACATGGTGAGGTTGAGCTTGCGCAGCTTCCCCTGCGCCGGCTCGTTGTCCTCGGACACCGGGTGTGTCGGGCTCACGGGTTCCTCACCTGGTTGCCGGACGGTCGGTTCACGCCGTAGGACCGTGGCCGTGCACGCCGGGCGCGCTGGTCTGACATGAGGGCTCTCCGGGGTCGAACAGCAGCGTCTGCCCAGTATTCTTCCTGCTCCACGGTGCCAGCAGTGACACCACGTCATGACGTCACCGCGAGACCGCATCGGGCGGGGCGCCGCCGTTCGGCATCGCGAGGAACTCAGGTGACCGCCGTGATCACGGCGACACTGACGGCAGCGCTCGACGCGGCGATCGCCGCGGCGGTGCGCGTCACTGCGGTGTTCACGGCCGCGGCGCCCCAGCTGCCGTTCTCGAGCTCCTTCGCGCGCTCGCGGACCTTGGCCGACCACGCGAGGGGCGTCCGGAGAGCCGGCAGGGTGCCACTTGACGAGAGCAGCGCGATCACCGCCGCGGTGCGGGCGTCGGGACTCTCGCCGTCTACCAGTACGGCACGGCCACCGCCGATGGCGAGCAGGAGCGGCTGTACCCTCTGAGGTCGCTCGGCGACCTTCTCGTAGGCGGACTGAAGCAGGGGGTCCGAAAGTGGGCCGTCCCCGGCCGCGATGACCTTGGGACCGTTCAGCCCGGGGCGGCCCCCGTCGGTCTCGATCCTGCCATCAAGGGCGAGTTCGACGAGTACGGCGCCGCCGAGACTGTAGTGCAGGGTGCCGGCTCCGGCTATGGCCCCCGTCTCGTCGTCGAGCATCAGCAGCATCAGATCCTCGACGATCAGCATGTCGCTCCGCATGTATGTCCCTACCTTCTCTCGGTGGTCAGTCCGGACACGCCACGTCCTGCCGTGACCAGGAACTCTGTTGCGAGGTCGTTGGCGCACCGGTTCTTCGTGAACAGGTACGCCAGGTGCCCGCCCTGGTCGGCGGTCACCATCCGGGCCCGGTCGCCGAAGGCCCTCCGCAGGTGCCGGGCCCCGGCCGGCGGCGTCGCCGGGTCGCGGAGGTTCCGCAGGATGAGTACGTTCGACGCGGGCCGCCGGTGTCGCGCGCTCCAGGCCGGCCCCGGTGACAGCCTCCGGGCATCTGCCCCAGTTCAAGGTGCCGATGCCGTCACCGCCGACACCGCGGCGGCGAGAACGGTCACGATGGATTCCCGCGTCCTGTTCCTCCTCATGACATGACGAACGGCGCTGGTTGGGGACGAACCCGGACGTCATCGGCGCGGCTCCCAGCGGAAGCTCCGGGAAGCCAGCGCGACGGCGACGACGACCCAGCTCAGCGTGGGTGCCAGCAGAATCAGCGAGTCAGCGATCGGTACGCCGCCGTTCCAGGCGTTGACGACCAGTTCGGCGGCCGAGCCGCCGGGAAGCAGCCGCTTGAGCAGCGTGAGATCCTCCGTGCCGGCGATCCCCACCCAACTGGCCACGACGATGGTGCCGATGGCGATGGGCAGCGTGGTCACCTGGGCGTGCTCCGGGGAGTTCGTCACTCCGGCGGTGGCCAGTGCCAGTCCCAGCATCATGATCATCGTCGCGACGACGGCCGCCGCCAGGAGAAGTACGTTGTCCGGCGCGCCCGTGACCGCGCCCAGCACGGTCATGATCACGGCGGCCTGGACCAGCGAGATGACGGTGACCGGGAGCAGCAGCCCCAGGAGGATGCCGGTGTCGCCCGCCGCGGTGGAGCGCAGCCGCTTGAGGAAGAGGTTCTGCCGGCGCGAGGCCAGCGTGGTCACCGTGGTGGTGTAGAGCGTGAACGCCGCCACCGTGAACAGCACCACCGCCGCGATGTATCCGAGACTGCCCAGAGCCGCGAACACCTCGTGCCGGGAGATGAAGAACGCGCTGACCGCCACGGGCATGACGAGGCAGGTGACCAGAACCAGCCGGTTCCGGAAGATCTGGACCAGCTCGCTGCGAGCGATCGAGAGCATGGCAAAGGTCCTTTTCTTGGAAATTCAGGGAGTGGGCTGGTCGCTGCCGAGCGCGCGGAAGACGTCGTCGAGCCGGGTGGGGCCGGCTTGGAGGTCCCGCAGCTCCACCGCGTGGTCCTGGGCCCAGCGGAGCAGGGTGTGCAGGTCCTTCTGCAGGCCGAAGGTCTCGATGAGGTACTTCCCGTCACCCTCGCGCGTGGCCTGCAGCGGTAGCGCGGGTGCGGGGCCCGGCACGGAGAAGCGGATGGCGGCGGGCAGGGTACGCGTCAGTTCGGAGACGGTCCCTTCCCGGTGGAAGGTGCCTTTGTGCATGAGCCCGATGCGGTCGGCGCGCTGCTGAGCCTCTTCCAGGTAGTGCGTGGTGAGAACGATGGTGGATCCGTCTTCGCGCAGCCGGTCCACCGCGTCCCACAGGTCGTCCCGGGACTGGATGTCCAAGCCGGTGGTGGGCTCGTCCAGGAAGATCAGCTCGGGCGCTCCGTACACGGCGGTGGCGAAGTCCAGACGCCGCTTCTCGCCGCCGGAGAGCTGGGACACCTTGGTGCCGGCCTTGCGGGTGAGGTCGACGATGCCGAGCAGGCGTTCGACCGTGTCGATGCGCTGGGTGAGGCTTCCGATCAGCCGGAGCGATTCCCGCACCGTCAGATCCGGCGAGAATCCGCTCTCCTGCAGCATGATGCCCATCCGGGGCCGCACCGCCCGCCGGTCGCGCGGGCTCTGCCCGAAGACCCGTACGGTGCCCGAGGTGGGCGTGCGGTGGCCTTCGATGATCTCCAGGGTCGAGGTCTTCCCCGCCCCGTTCGTGCCGAGCAGAGCGTAGAACTCCCCGCGCCGTACCTGGAAGGACAGGTCCCGCACGGCGCGGAAGTCGCCGTAGGTGAGGTTCAGACGGTCGACGTCGATGACTGGTGTCGAGGACATGCCGTCGATCTCAGCCGTCGCCGCACGCATCTGCCAGTGCGACCACGTCATGACCTCGCCATGACATCCTTGGCGTGAACGCATGACGTGGTGTCACTGGTGCCGCCACGGGACGTGAAGAATACTGGCGGACTCTGCCGTTCGATCCCGGAGAGCCCACACATGGACACCAGACCCCTGCGCATTCTGCCTACGGCCGACATGACCGCTCAGCCCCGACACACAGCACCCGGCTGAGGATCGGTGAGCCCGCCCGGTGGAGAGCCTGACAGGACGCAGCGGCACATGCACCGGCTCAATGTCCGCACGCAGCTCGCGGCTCTCGGCCTCGTGGGAGCGCTGCTGGTGGCGTTCGGCGCCCGGACATGGGGGATGCCGCCGTCCTGAGCGCGGCCGCCCTGGGGCTGATCGCCTTCGTCGCCGCAGCGGGTGTGGCGGGGCCCCGGTGGCGTCACAGGGCGATCTGCTCGGCCAGGTCCTCCGGGAGGACGACCACCGACATCCTGCGGCACGCGCAGGCACGGATCACGCTCCCAGCCGGGCATCGCCGTCATCGACGACGGCCCGCAGGAGGCTCCGCTTCCCGACCTCCGGCGCCTCGCTACCCTCAGGGAACGAGTGATGGCCAACGGGGACGAGCTGACGGTGGAGCAGCAAGACGGGCGCTTCCTGACGACCGCGGCATTCCCGCACCGACGTTCCGAAGCACAGGAGAACCGATGACCACCGTGGTACTCGCCGACGACGAGGCCCTCCTCCGCAAGGCGCTGGCGTCACTGCTGCCGCTCGAGGGCGAGATCACCGTGCTCGCCGAAGCGGGAGACGGCGAGGCGGCGGTACGGGCCACACTGCTGCACCGGCCCGACGTGCTCGTCATCGATCTGGAGATGCCCGGTGTGGACGGGCTCGGCGCCGTCATGGAGATCCGTCAGGCGCGGCCAGACCAGACAATCCTCATGCTGACCCGCCATGCCAGGCCTGGCGTGCTCCGCAAGGCGCTCAAGCTCGGCGTCCAGGGCTTCGTCAGCAAGTCCGCGGAGCCGGCGCACATCGTCTCGGTCATCAAGACCCTGCACGAGGGCAGGCGATGGATCGACCCGGATGTCTCCGCCCTCGCCCTCGTCGACGACTGCCCGCTCACCGACCGCGAGATCGACGTGCTGCGGGCGACCGGCGAAGGCTATTCGGTCGCCGACATCGCCGCCCAACTCCATCTGGCGGAGGGCACGGTGCGCAACTATCTCTCGAACGCGATGCAGAAAACCCAGACCCGGACCCGGCACGAGGCGGCGCGGTACGCACGCGAACACGACTGGCTGTAGGTGGGCATCTTATGATTACTTGTCATCGTTCGTCCCGCTTTCGTCCTGGACCAAAATGTGTGGACCGAGCGGCATTCCGCCTTCTCGAATCGAGCCGGCACTTCGCCTGACGAGACACCTCCTGCCCGTCCGATCTCGGGATGCCCCTTGAATCGCCCGACTCGACAGATGCGGGCCTTCTACAGCGACAGTTGCCGGCACAGCGACTACGACCTCACGCCGTCCCTACCCCCTCGGACCTGTCCGATGCCCGCTGGGCGTCGGTCGAACCGGCACTGAGCGCCTGGCGAGCCGCACGCATGCAGGCTCGCGCGCGAGCTGGGATCGCTCGCGGATCTCTTCGGAAATTGGCGGCCGGCTCTGCTTGGCGGGGTAGGTCCACTTCTCCTTGACCAGCCTGCGATGCCGGACAAGCAGCGTGCCGGACGCCACGATGCGACGCAGTCGAAGGCGAGCGGGTAACAGCCTCCCCCGTGCAAGCGGCACCAGCCGGCCGAACACCCTGACCACCAGCAGATACACAAGTCGAAACAGCACGAGACAAGCCTGGAAAATCAGGTTCATCAGTTCTGGCACCGGACAGAGCGTACGAATAGCCGAGGTCAAGGACGACGGTCCCGCCGTCAGCTCCGGAAGAGGTACTCGAGTGCGATACCGACGAAGATCACCATGCCGACGTAGTTGTTGTTCGCAAACGCTTTCAAACATTCCGTACGACCGCGCCGGCGAATGAGGAACTGCTGGTGCAACGCGAACAGGGCGGCGGCCGTCACGCCCCCCGCATGCCATGCTCCGAGGTGCAGTTCCCGGCCGGCCAGCCAGATGGCGATCAGCATCCCCGCCTGCATGATGCCGACGACGAGGCGATCAGCGTCGCCGAACAGGATCGCGGTCGAACGGATGCCGAGGGCTCGGTCGTCGTCGCGGTCGGCCATCGCGTACATGGTGTCGTAGGCCACCGTCCACACCAGCCCCGCGGCGAACAGGAGCCAAGCCGCCCGTGGCATTCCGCCGTCGTGAGCCGCGAAGGCCATGGGAACCGACCAGGTGAAGGCAGCGCCGAGGTATACCTGCGGCGCCGGGAAGAAACGCTTCATGAGCGGATAGGTCAGCAGCAGCACACCGCCGGCCAGCGCCAGCACCTGCGTCTGCCGATTCAGCGTGGATACGAGTCCGAGCGCTGCGACGCCCAGGACGCAGCACAGCCCGACCGCCTCGGCCGGCCTCACCTCGCCGGTGACCAGGGGACGGCCCTTGGTGCGCGCCACGTGCCCGTCGTACTGACGATCCGCGAAGTCGTTGATCGCACAGCCCGCCGAACGTGTCAGCACCGTCCCGGCAATGAACACGAGGAACACGCGCTCGTCCGGGTCGCCGTTGGACGACAGCCACAACGCCCACAGCGCCGGCCACATCAACAGCCAGATACCGATGGGCCTGTCCAACCGGACCAACCGCGCGTAGGCGCCGATCCGGACGATCGCTCGATGTACCATCGCCATCGAGGATGATCCCGTTGCCCACCGTGGCGCCTCGGCAAGGATTGCCTATCTCTCATGAACCGTGACATCGGTGTGTTCGGGCCCGACTCGGTGAGCTGGAAGGTCTTCGGCGAGCCGATCGTCGCGCTGGGCGGCTTGCGCAGCCTGTACCTGCAGGCGCTGCATCCGCGTGCGGTCGCGGGTGTCGCCCAGAACTCCTCGTACCGGACCGACCCGTGGCGCCGGCTCATTCGCACCTGGGTCTACCTGCGGACCATCCTGTACGGCACGATCGCCGAGGCGGAGGCCGCCGCGAGCCAGGTCCGGCGCCTGCACGCCGGGATGCGGGCAACGGACCGGCGTACCAGCGAGGTGTTCCGTATCGACGAGCCCGACCTGCTGCGCTGGGTGCACGTGGCCGAGGCCGAGTCGTTCGTGACCACGGTTCGCCGCGCCGGTCTCCGGCTGACCAGTGCCGAGGTCGACCGTTACTACACCGAACAGCGCCGGAGCGCCGAGCTGATCGGCCTCGACCCCACCTCGGTCCCCGGCACCGCAGCGGATGTGGCGGCCTACTACGAGGCCGTTCGTTCGCAACTGAGCCTGACTACGGAAGCAGCCGACATCGCGACCTTCCTGGCCACCTGCCCGCCCGTGCCGGTGGAATGGAACAACCGGGCTCTTCGGCGCGCGCTCGCGAGCGCTCCGTCGCGCGGGGCCTACCGGGTCCTGGCCGCGACCGCTGTCGGTCTCCTACCGCCGTGGGCCCGCCGGCTCTACGGCGGTCGGGGCGGTCCGGCGACCGACGTCATCGCCGGACTGTCGGCCCGGGGAACCCGGCTTCTGGTCCGGGCGGCTCTACCGCCGAAATATCGCGTCCCACCCATGCGTCGAGCGGCGCTGGAACGAGCCGGCCGCGGCTGACGGCCGCGGACACGGATTGCCGATCCTCCGATCGACGGTGCGGCTGCCGATCATTCATCCGGCCAGGTCAAGCCGCATGGTGGTACTTATTCAGGACACCGCCCAGTCGGTCGCGTCGGCGAATGTCAAGCGGCGCGATCGGGACAGAGTCTGCGCTGGGCTCAGGAAGCGCTCGATGTGGCCGATGTTCGTTGTGGAACGAGCCGACTCCGCGGACAGGTCCACTGTCGTCCGACCACGTCCGGGTGCCGGCGCAAGAGCGTGGCCGGGGTCATCACGAACGCCGGCCACCGGATCCGGGGCAGCAGCCGAGACGGCATCGCCGGCAGCGCCCGGTCCGCCGGCGCCGGCCGCATCGGACCGACCCGGCGGCGCAGGACGATGATCTCGATGTCCTCGCCGGTGTCAGTACGCAACTGCAGCAGCCGGAATTGGCCGATCCGAATCGCTGCCAGGTATGACAACGAGGCCGACATGAGCCGTGATCCCGCCAGTTGAATCAGCAGCTCGGGCCCGACAGGCTGAATCATATCCAGAAAACGAACCAGATGTTGCGGATTTGGGATTGTCATGGGGAAGGCCGGCAGATCAGAATTGATTTGGCGCCAGAGGTTCTATAAGACGGGCGATTTGCTCACGTTTGGCTGCGACGGACCTGTCGATTGCTGCGTGAAGGTGCAGGCATCCTGTCGATGAGGCCACCCACTGGTTGACAGAAATCGACCAAGATGTCAGCTCCAGATTCAAGGAGCCTGGTCCTGCTATCGCCAAGGTACCCGCGAATCGCTCCGACCGGCGAAGTCAAGAAGCTGGAGGAACGAGAAATGAGAGACGAGCCGAAGCTGACCGTGCCGAAGCTTCCCGAAGTCCCACTCGCCGAGCAGAGACTCATGGGTAACGTTTTCGGCGGCTGAGTCGACTGATGGAGCTGCATTGGCAGCCCGACGCTGGGAGAGCACAGCTCGAGAGAGCTGCACTCTCCCAGTTCCTCGGGCCACAGCTGGCGGACATGTTGAAGTGCGACGCCGTCGAGCTCGAACGGCAACTCGGCGGGGATCTCTCCCACCCTGCCGCTTTCGCTCTGGCCTGGGCGAAAGCGAACGGTGCTCCTCCGGCGCTTTCGAAGAACGGCCTAATCAGGACGGTCAAAGAGAGTCGCCGACGCGCCGGTGATGCGGCGAGAAGAGCCGGATTCGCGGTTGATCTGACTCCGCTGGAAGAACCGGTGGTCGCACCTACCGTTGAGCGACACATACGTATAGCCCGGCAGGCGGGAGATGTAGAGACGCTGGTTTTCCATTCACCCGAGCAGCTGAATTGTCATGGCTTCCTGAGGCAAGCCCATGGGCTCATCGTCGACCGCTGGCCGGCCATGGCCCAAGAAATTCAGACGACGGTGACCTGTCTATCGTTCTTCACCGCCGGAAATGCCATCGGCTTCGCAGACATTTGCACACACGGCCTGATCTGCTTACGAGCCGATAGCTTGGCGAATGTGACCGTCCTCGCCGAGGAGATCATCCATGAGTCGTCACACGTTCGGCTCAATGGGATTCTGGCAAGCACGCCATGCCTAGAGGACGACAATGGCAGACTATATCAAACACCATTGCGTGAGGACCCCCGGCCCGCTGCGGGGTTACTGCATCAGCTTTTTGTCCTGGCCCGCCTGCACGACTGGCATGCACGACTGGGTACACGTGCGGTACCCGAGAGAGCCGAGCGTGCGATGCGTGACCTGGCGGCTGCGTACACAACCGTGCAGAACGAGCTGCCATTGACGGATGCAGGACGCGCACTCGTATCAACGATCAAACCAGCTCGTCATGCCAGGTAGTTCGCATACGGCGGTGCAGCCTGGGATCCCTTTCCGCGCCAAGGCATGGCTTTGTGCCGCAGTGGTGTCCACGACAGGAAGTATGGCTTTCACCGTGGCTCTCACATGGGCTGCGACCGCCCACGGTGGAGCGGCCGCCGGCATCACCCTGACTGTCGGAATTTTACCGCAGGCGACCCTACTATTGGTCGGTGGAGCTCTCGCCGATCGAGCAGGTCCTCGGCGGGTCATGGGGTTCACCCTTGGCGCCATGACACTGAACTCGCTGCTCTTGGCCGCTGCTGCCACTGTTTTCGGTACGCAGGTGTGGCTGCTGGCCGGATTCAGCCTGATCACTGGGCTGATCAATGCATTTCATCTTCCCTCGGCCACCTCAATAATGCGTCGTTTGGTGGCTCCGGAGCAACTTTCCAGAGCCCTGGCCGTTCAGCAGGCCGGTCGTCAGGTGGCAGGATTTGTCGGCGCACCGCTCGGCGGAGTACTCACCGTCGGTTTCGGAATTTCTGGCGCGGCGATTGTGAATGCTTTCAGCTTCGTCCTGACACTTGTCGTCCTCGCGTTCGTGCGCCCACCCTTTGAATCGCCCGAAAAAGGGAAGAGAGCAGGGCTGATCCATGAGGCGAGCGACGGCTTGAGGCTTGCGGCAAAGGTTCCTGTCCTACAGGTCGGATTGTCAGTGATGGCTGGCGGTGCGGCCTTTATCGCACCGATCGCCACACTCTTTGTGCCACTTCTGGCTCGAATGCGCGGTTGGAGCCCTTACGACGTCGGATGGCTGCTGGGGGTCCAGGATATGGTATTTTTCGCGGTAGCGTTAATGACATCACGCTATGGCACCTCCAAGAGGCCTGGTGTCGCCTCGGCTACTGGTATTGTCATCACCGGCGTCGGGGCTGCGGTGCTTTCCATGTCGCCTGTCATGCCCCTTGCGCTCGCCTCTACGGCTTTGGTGGGATTGGGGTACGGCATTGCTGCCATGCATTTGACCCCCTTGGTCGTTCAGTCGGCACCGGAATCACATACGTCCAGAATCTCTGCGATGATGACTCTGGTGCAAAGTCTGGGCGTAATATCTTCGATAAGTGGTTTTGGGGTGTTGGGAGAGATCGCGGGACCGGTAATTGCGGCCACCGCGAACGGCGTCCTGCTGGTATTGGTCGGGTTGCTGGCATTCACTTCCAGAAATTTTCGCGCCGCTTAGCGATCTTTGCCCGACGAATTCTGCGCCGGGCAGCGGATCCCTCGCCGGGCACCATCGCCGTGTCCTGGGATTATCGGCACCGGACCATCACTTCGGCGTGGCCACGCTCAAGGGCATCACGCTTGGTCTCCCGACCGTGCCGGTCGCGGCCCTGCTGGTCCGCAGCGCACCGACCATGGCCGTCTGCACCCTGCTGGGCGTCGCTGTGGGCGCAGACCGGCACCGCTGAGACCCGATCGCTGTCCGCGCCGGCAGGTGGTGCCGCACTGACCTGCTACGCCCTGATCGCGGTTGTCATCGCCGTCGTGGCCAGGACGCTGCGCCGCCGCCCGTTGAGCGTGACCGTTTCGATGAAGTGCCGGGAGACCTCAACGCCGGGCGTCCCCGATGGCGCGGGCGGCGTTGATGAGGCCGATGTGGCTGAGGGCCTGAGGGTAGTTGCCGATTGCCTCTCCTGTGGTGGGGTCCACCTCTTCGCTGAGCAGGCCGACATCGTTGGCGCAGGAGGCGGCGGTCTCGAACGCCCGCCTGGCCGCGGCGTCCTGACCGGTGAGGGCCAGCGCGTGAGCGAGCCAGAAGGTGCACAGCAGGAACGGGCCCTCCTGTCCGGCCAGCCCGTCCGCGGAACGGTAGCGGTACACCAGCCCGCTCGCGTCGGTCAGCCGGGTGGCGACGGCCTGCACCGTGGAGCGGATTCTCGGGTCGTCCGGCGGCAGGAATCCGGCCAGGGGCATCATCAGGGTGGCGGCGTCGACCTGGGTGCCACCGAACGTCTGGGTGAAAGCACCCGCCTGCTCGTTCCATCCGTGGGTCAGGATCGCGGCGTGGATCTCGTCTCGGACGCGCGTCCAGTCGGCGACCCGGGAGGCGGCCCCCAGCACCGGGGCCAGGGTGATCGCCCTGTCCAGTCCCACCCAGCACATCAGCTTGGAGTGCGTGAAGTGCCGGCTGGGGCCACGGACCTCCCAGAGGCTCTGATCCGGCTCCTGCCAGCGGCGCGCGGCGGTCTCGGCCACTCCGATCAGCAGCGAGCGGGTGAGGGGGTCGAATGGGCCGATGTCCCGATAGGTCTGGTGGGCGGCGTCGAGCAGTTCGCCGTACACGTCGAGCTGACGCTGACGCCAGGCGTCGTTGCCGACCCGCACGGGGGCGCTGTCCCGCCACCCCCGCAGATGCGGTAGCCGCCGTTCGCTCAGGTCGCGCTCGCCGCCGATGCCGTACATGATCTGCAGGTCCGGGTCGGTGTCGACCTGGGTCGCGCATGCGCGGGACAGGAAGGTGAAGAAGGCGGTTTCCTCCTCCTCGCAGGTGGCCGTGTTCAGGGCGTGCAGGGTGAAGCTGGCATCGCGGACCCATGTGTAGCGGTAGTCCCAGTTACGCTCCCCGCCGATGCTTTCCGGCAGGGAGGTGGTGGCCGCGGCCACCATGGCTCCCGTCGGGGCGTAGGTCATCGCGCGCAGAACCCGGCCGCTGTGGTTGACCTGCCGGCGCCAGGGTCCCTCGTAGTCGGCGTGCCCGCGTGACCAGGAGCGCCATCCCGCGACGGTGTCGCGGATCCGGCGCGCGACGGCCCAGGAGGTACGGCGCGGCGGGTCGGGCGCCCAGGCCCGGCCGGCCTGCAGGGCCAGGCCGACGTTCTGTCCCGCGCGCAGGGTGAGGGCGGTGTCCGCGACCGAGCCGCCGGTCCGGAATTCCACCGGGCTGGACAGGGTGAGCACGTCGGCGCCTCCGCGGGCGATGAGGCCGCCGCGGACCGGTTGCATCAGGGGGCGGACGAGCCCGAACTCGGGCCGGGGCGCATACACGATCTCCACGGACACCCGCCCTTCGGTGCAGGCGAGCCGGCGCAGGAGCAGGCCGGGGGATGACGTGCCCAGCGCGTGCCCACGTTCGCCACGGCCCAGCGCGAGAGCGTCCAGGAGCACCAAGGTGCCGTCGCGCGTCCGGAACGTGGTCTCCAGCACAAGGGTGTCCTCAACGTACCGTCGGGTCACCTCGGCCGGACATGCCGGCCGGATCGCCCAGAAGCCGGCCTCTTCGTCCAGCAGCCGGGCGAAGAGCGCCGGGCTGTCGAAACGCGGCAGGCACAGCCAGTCGACAGAGCCGTCGGACGTGACCAGCGCGGCGGACCGGCAGTCCGACAACATCGCGTAGTCGCCGATCGGCCGGGCGCTCAACGGCCGACCCGCCCCGCGGCCAGGCGTCGCACCATGTAGAGCAGTGCTGAGGCGGCGAAGAGCACCAGGGTGACCAGAATCCATCGGTTGAGATACGGAATGGTGCTCAAACCGACCGCCGCCCTGTAGTTGGGCTCGGCACCGCGCAGGATGAGTGGGGACCACACCAGCAGCAGCAGACCCGAGAACGCGGTCGGCACGCGCAGGTAGTTGATCGGAGCCGGCCGCCGCCCCGCCG
Organism: Nonomuraea sp. NPDC052116; assembly: GCF_040680035.1. Taxonomy (NCBI): domain Bacteria; kingdom Bacillati; phylum Actinomycetota; class Actinomycetes; order Streptosporangiales; family Streptosporangiaceae; genus Nonomuraea; species Nonomuraea sp. NPDC052116. Next base: position 19,568 of record NZ_JBFAWA010000039.1, read on the forward strand.
GTCGGGGCCGAGGCCGAGCAGCCGTACGACGACGGGTACGGGCGGTGGCGGACCGGGCAACCGAGTCGGCGGCGGAGTAAAGAGGGAACAGCACCAGGTCGTGAAGGATGACGGCCCCCACGAACCACACCAGAAAGCCCGGCCAGATCCCCACTTCGACCACCCGGATGGCGGTATAGCCGGCGACCAGGAAACAGAGGGCGAGCGCGAGCAGGTGCCATGAAGGAGCGCCGTAGGTCCTGGCCCACCGGCTGTGGCCGTTCAAGATCGCCCTTGGGTGAAGTCGAGCTCGCGCACCCACTTCGTGTTGTGCACGCCGGGAGCGTTGGGGACGATGACCCGCGCCGGGTAGCCGTGGTCGAGGGACAGGTCGGCGCCGTTGACCCGCAGCGCCAGCAGCGAGCGCGGGTCGGCGACCTGCGCGGCGCTGAGCGAGGCCTGGCCGAAATAGCCTCCACGTTGCAGAGACCTGGTGGTGACGCCTGTCGAGCCGGCCCGGATCCCGGCGAGGCGGGCGAGGTCGGCCAGCCGTACGCCGGTCCAGGTCTGGACGGTCGACCAGCCTTCCACGCAGGCGATCGGCAAGGCGTAGGTGTGCAGGGGCATCGCCAGCAGGTCCGCGCGGGAGAGCTCCATCCGGTTCGGTCCGACGAGTGCCAGCCGCCAGGACTCGCCGGTCCGGTCCGGTGTGACGCCGAGGCTGGCTGCGGTCTTGTTGACCTGGAAGTCGTTGGGGCCCGTCCCGTAGAGGCGTCCATGGGGAGCGAGGAGCGCGGTACGGCGCAACGGCCCGTCGATGCACTGGCCGACGGACAGGCCGAACATGACCAGCGAGCCGCCGCCGGCGAAGGCCAGCAGGCCGCGCCTGGACATCGTGGCGGGCCCCGGGTCAACGGCGACCAGGCCATCGGGGTCCGGCGGCTCCGGACGGGTGTCCGCCACAGAGGTGCGCAGGTAGTCGCGCAGGCCGTACGTCCGCAGGGTGTGGATGACACGGGGCAGCTTGATGACGACGTGGACGACGAAGGCGGCCAGGAAGATCCATGCGCCGTAGAAGTGGGCCGGGTAGAAGGAGAACGGGAAGACGTAGAAGAGCTGGATGTTGAGGATCCCGGTCACGAACTGGAATACCGCGCCGCCGACCAGGAGCAGCAGGCTGGCCCGCTCGACGGCCTCCGACACGGAACGGGCGGGCGGCCAGGAGAACAGCTTGGGGATGACCGACCACAGCTTGGCCAGCAGGATCGGCACCAGTGTCAGCCCGCCGACGACATGCGCGCCCTGGGTGACCCGGTACAACCAGACCGGGTCCGTGGGCCAGTCGAACAGATAGAAGCCCAGCAGGCCCCTGCCGGGGGTGGTGTCGTTGCCCGGCAGGCGAGGCTCGTAGGCGGCGTACGACACCAGCCCGGTGATCGCGACGAGGGTGATCCCTGCCAGCAGGATCAGTCCGAGCACCGAGGTCAGCCAGGGGCCGCGGAGCGGGCTGCGCCAGAACTCCGGCCGGAACGGCCCGGGCGGCCCGCTCCACCCCCTGAGGCGCGCGGCCAGGCGGCCCTTCTTGTCGGGCTTGACCTCACGATCGCGCCCCCGCGACGTATCCGGCACAGATCCCCCCGAAATCCAATGTCGGCTGTTCGGTCTCCTTACCGGAAACGGTCTTTCCAAAGCCACGCCCCGGCACCCATTCGGCAATGTCCGGCCGCTCTTCGCCATCTCGGGGCGTCGTACGCGCTGCCGGTTGAGGGACGGATCGCGCGTGCGACAAGCCCGGCGGCCACAGCCAGCGCGGCGAGAGCGTAGGCGATGGTCCCGGAGCCAGTGCCCATGTACGCCGCGCCGCTCGCCAGCGGGACGCCGAGCCACTCCCACCGGCCGTCGAGGGCGACCAGCGCGACGACCAGTACGGCGTACCAGGAATAGCCGGGCGTGAACACGAGGAACGCCACCCCGGCCACCAGCAGGGCGCCCTGCCACGGCCGGTCCGCGTCACCGTGGCGGAGCACGTGGAAGATCGCGATCCCGAGAATGACGAGGGCCGCGGGGAACGCCCACGAGTCAGGGAGGACCAGTCTCAGCAACGCGTACCGGTCCCTGCTGCCGGCGTCGTCGTAACCCTCCTCGGTCAAGTAACCGAAGAAGTATCCGAGTACCGATCCGCGCGAGGCGAGCACGTACGGCAGATAGGCGAGCGCCACGACGAGAGCGGCGGGGCCGAGGACGGCCAGGGTGTCGAGCATCCGGCGCGCCGGCGTCCTTCCGCCTGTCGCGAGGACCCCGGAGAGCGCTCCGGGTACGGTGACGGCGGGCAGCAACTTGGCGGCGGTCGCCGCGCCGAGCAGCGCGCCGCCGAGGACCCTGTGCCTGTTCACCGTGGTCAGGGCGATGACGGCGAGCAGGACGCCGAGCGCGTCGACGTGGGCGTTGTTCACCAGTTCGAGCGGGACGGCGGGACACCACGCGTAGCAGGCGGTGTACGCCGGAGCCTTGGCCCGGGTGCCGGCTCGGCGGCTGAGCGTGATCAGCAGCACTGCTGAGGTCGCGAACGCCAGGAGCGCACCGCCGATCTGCAGCGGTTTGTGCCGTGCCCCTTCGGGCGAGAGTCCGTGTACCAGGAGGAAGTACGCCTCCGCGAGAGGCGGATAGATCGTGTGCACGCCGGGGCGGTTGATCCGCGTGCACGACGTGACCGAGTCTCCGGAGTGGATCGGGTAACGATCGGACCCTTCGCAGCCGGCGCCGCGGGGGAAGAGCCAGAGGTCGCGCAGCGGCGCCAGCGCCGCCTCGGCCGGGGCGTGATCGTAGGGCGAGACGCCGGCGGCCTGCACCCGTCCGTCCCAGGCGTAGCGGTAGGAGTCGGTGCTGGTGGTGGGCGGAGCGAGGAGGCCGGTGGCGGTCACGGCGATCCCTCCGACGATCACCAGGCACATCGCCTGGCGCGTCGGCAGCCCGCGCACAGCCCACGTCGCCGCGCAGAAGAACGCCCACGCGAGCGCGTACGGCCAGAACAGCCCGTGGCGATCGACGGGAACGACGTCCCCGCCGATCGCCGGCGCGAGCGTGCCGACAAGGGCGACCAGCAGGACGGCCGTTCCCGCCGCGCGGCAGGTCACGCCGGGCAAGCCAGGGGTGCGGTGGCGAACTCCTTCATCCCCTCGTCGAACCCGATCCGGGAGTGGAAGCCGAGCTCCGCACCCGCCTTGTGCGGAGCGGCCACGATGTGGCGGACGTCGCCCAGCCGGTACTCCCCCGTCGTCACCGGCTCCGGCCCGCCATGGTGCGTGGCCAGCGCCACGGCCATGTCACCGACACTGTGCGGCTCCCCGCTGGCGATGTTGTACGCGGCCAGCAGGCCCGGTCGGCCGCCGGAGAGCGCGGCGACGTTCGCACGAGCGACATCGCGGACGTGGACGAAATCCCGCAACTGCCCGCCGTCCTCGAACACCCTGGGTGCTCGACCGGCCTCCAGTGCGGACCGGAAGATCGCCGCCACCCCGGAGTACGGCGTGTCCCGGGGCATCCTGGGCCCGTACACGTTGTGGTACCGCAACGCGACGGCCGTGCCGCCGGTCTCGCGCGCCCAGTTGGCGGCCAGATGCTCCTGCGCCAGCTTGCTGGTGGCGTACGCGTTGCGGGGATCCGCCGGCGCGTCCTCCTCGATGGTGGCGTGGACCACCTCCGAGTCGCACCGAGGGCAACGAGGTTCGAAGAGCCCGCGTGCCAAGGCGGCGGCGGAACGCGGCGCTGGCCGTACGCGGCCGTGCCTCGGACAGTCGTAGGCGCCCTCGCCGTAGACCACCATCGAGGAGGCCAGCACCAGCCGCCCGACCTCTTGCCGGGCCATCGCGGCGAGCAGCACGGCCGTGCCGTACACGTTGACCGAGGCGTAGTCCGGCAGGTCGGCCACATTCACGCCGAGCCCGACCTTGGCCGCCTGGTGCACGACGACGTCGACCCCCGCCATCAACCGGTCGAGCGTGGCGGCGTCGCGCACGTCGTCGCCGGTCCTGAGGTCGAGGCGAACCACCTCGTGTCCGGCCGCTTCCAGCGCCTCCGTCACATGGCTCCCGATGAACCCGGCCGCGCCGGTGACCAGCACTTTCGCCTCGCGAGAAGGAGTCATCACAACACCGCCGTTCCGGCGAGCGCGGCGGCGAATCGGGAGTGGGGAGCCAGCGCCGCCACCTCCACCGCGTCCTCCATGGTGTCCACATCGGTCAGGCAAGGCAGGCGGGCGACGCTCATTCCGGCCTCAATCAGTCTGTTCAGCTGGATCTCTCCTGTGGTCGGCTCGGACATCGGCACACCGAGCAGCAGATCGGGGTCGGGGGCGCGCAGCCCGAGAAGCCAGAACCCACCGTCCGTCGCGGGGCCGAACACCGCGTCGTGGGCGCCGAGCAACGACACGGCTTCAGCCAGCAGGCCGACGGACACCTGCGGGGTATCCATGCCGATGAGCACGATCGGGGCGGGCGACAGCCGGTGGGCGTCGTCGAAGGCGGCGGCGAGCCGTTCGTCCAGGCCGTCGCCGCGCTGCGGAACGACCGTGAACCCGGCGGGCAGCCACGCCCCGGGAGCCCCGTCGAGAGCTATCACGCGGCGGGCCACCGGAACCCGGGCGACCGTCCGCAACGTGTCCTCCAGCGCGGCGCCGGCCAGTGCCGCGGCCTCGCGCGGAGTGCAGGGCGGGGTCAGGCGGGTCTTCACCTTTCCCGGTACGGGCTCCTTGGCGATCACGAGAAGTTGCGCGCCGTCGATATGGTGCGAACTCACGTCATACCGCCCTGTCGGCCATGACCCGGCGCATGTCACCGATGGTCCGGAGCGTACCGCGCACCGTACCGGTCACCTTCGACCTCCCCGTACGGGCCAGATAGTCCACCTCGACCTCGGCGATCCGCCAGCCGGCCGCACCGGCGCGCAGCACCATCTCCAGGGGGTAGCCGAACCGCCGGTCCGCCAGCTCCAAGGCCATCAGGGCGGCACGTCCGCACGCCCGCATCGGCCCCAGGTCGTGCAGGTCGGCACCGGTACGGCGGCGCAGCTCGCGAGCCAGCACGGCGTTGCCGAGCCGGGCGTGCACCGGCCAGGAGGCGCCCGGTCCAAGGACGCGGCGACCGAGGACCAGATCGGCCTCTTCCGCCCGGACCGGCCCCGTGACGCGCGGCAACTGCCTGGGATCGAGGGACGCGTCAGCGTCCATGAAGCACACCACGTCCGCCGTCGCGGCCGTCAGCCCCGCGTGGCACGCGGCCCCGAATCCGGGCCGGGGCTCAGCCACCACCATCGCGCCGAACTCCGCCGCGACCCTCGCGGATCCGTCGGTCGAACCGTTGTCGACCACGATCGGGCGGAAGCCGGGCGGCATCCGCCCGAGCACCCACGGCAGGGCCGCCTCCTCATTCAGGCAGGGCAGAACCACGTCGATCTCCATGGGCCGACGCTAACGCGGCAACAGCGCCCCTTCTCTTACGAAAGGATGACGTCGTTCCGAGAAATGACCAGTTCGAGTCCGCGGAAATACGGCTTCATGGCCGAACCCGTGGTTTGGGCCACTGGCCCCCGCGTCCCCGGCAGAGCGTGCGACTTGTCCTGCTCTACCATATTTTGACAGTTCGCCGAGGGCGTGATGGGCGCGGTTTTGCCAGGCGGTCGCGGCTCCCCGTCCTTAACAGCTTCGTAAGGATCGTCACCGACCTGCCGGGGTAATGAGCCTGCATGATCACAAGCAGTCGCGTGAGCATTCCGGCAGCCCTCTTTCCCAGCTTCCGCCACAATGGAAGAGCCGCGTGATCGGCGCTTTCTACGAAGAAGGTCTCAAAGGCAGAAACGTATACGTTGAATATGCCGACGGCCGAATGCGGCCACTCTCCGCCGAGCGCTGGCTCCGGTACAACGAGGGCGACGAACACATTCTGGCCCGATGCTGCGGACCCACTCTCGATGTCGGTTCGGGACCCGGAAGACTGACCGTGGCGCTTACCCGGATGGGGGTTCCCGCCCTGGGCATCGACATCACACCCCTGGCCGTGGAGCTGACCCGCCGCGCCGGCGGCCTGGCGCTGCGCAGGTGCGTCTTCGAACCCCTTCCAGGAACCGGGCGGTGGGCCGAGGCGCTCCTGGTCGACGGCAACATCGGCATCGGCGGCGACCCCGCAGCCCTCCTCCGGCGCCTGCGCGAACTGGTCAGGTCAGGAGGAACGGTGATCGCCGAACTCTCGCCGCCGGGTGTACAGAGCGGGGTCCACACCGTACGGCTGCGCCAGGCCGGGCGCACGGGCGACTGGTTCACCTGGGCGACCGTCGCGATCGACGATATCGCCCCCCTTGCCGGGCGATCCGGGTTCCCCACCGTCGAGCACTGGAACGCGGCGGGGCGATGGTTCGCGTCCCTCTCATGACTCACCCGGCCGCGACCATAACCCGTGGGTCCTGGGTCCGCCCATCGGGCGCGCTGCCACCAATGACCTGGCGGACTCTGCTCCTTCCAGGAATTGCGTCCATACACCTCAAGCAGCCCGTGTACCGTATCCGAGATCGACGGAAACTCGAGAAGGCCGGCCACACGCCACCCTCCTGAGACGGGGACAAATGGCTCAGCCAATGGTCAAGAACGCGTGGTTGCTCGCGTGCACGCGGTACGGCGCAGCATCCACCATCACTTCCCGACACGACGGCGGGGAGAATTCCGCCACAGCGATAGAAACAGCACCCCGCGACGCTGAGCGACACCAAGAGAACCGACTCGTCATCAGACGGGACGCGTGACATTCTCAACTGCGGGAAAGGCTGCCGGCTACGCACTCGATCACCACCACACATCGCGGATCGTGTTCGAGCACGTATATTTCGGCCTCCAAACGAAGGTGCCGCCGGCGGCCGGCTCGTGTCGCTCTCATGTGAACTGGGCACGCGCCGGCCCCACCGCCCGCCAGACCCAGGTCTTCGCGGAGCTTGCTCACGATGATCATCCCGCCTCATCGGCGGTGGTCGGATCGCGTGGTTCGCGCAACCCGCCGCCCAGTTCAGGGCGGTTGAACGGGTAGAACCCGGATCCCGAGCCCGAGCGCGCCCGCCCGGTCCTCCATCCCGCGTTCGTAGCCGCGCACCAGCCGGCCGAGGTCGCCGACGAATCTCCGCCGGGCCAGGGTGTGGCGGGACTCGCCGACGTTCAGCTGCGCGCCGATCATCCTGCGGTAGTCCTCCACATGCAGGACAATCGTAGGGATCGAGACGCAGCCCAGTCCCAGGCTGTTGAAGGCGCGGCCCGATGGTCAGCCCACCTTCCGGCATCGCTGTGTCGATCCACCACAGCTGGGTGTCGGAGATGTCCGCGCGAACCGGTAGCCGCACGTGGCGAACATGCCATAGACCAGGTCGCTGTTTCATATGGACGCTGTCAAGGGCTGTCGCCTGCTCACGCCGACCGATCGCCATCACTTCGGTGCTGTTCGGTCTCATGCGACGCGAGGCATGCCTCACCGATCATGAAGCGTGCGCATGGGTGCCTCATTGGGCGCCCCAGTAGTCTCAGGGAAGTATTGGTTGGACAGCACGGAGGCCATGAATGATGCGGTTGGAGCGGGGTTCGAGGCGGCTGTACGGCATGATGCTCATGCTGGCCGCGGTGGTCCTTGTCGTGGACCAGCTCACCAAGCTCTGGGCGGTCTCCACGCTGTCCGACGGTGAGCGCGTCGCCGTGATCCCCCCTCTGATTCACTTCCGGCTGCTGTACAACCCCGGCGCCGCGTTCTCCCTGGGCACCGGCGCGACATGGGTGTTCGCCCTTGCAGCGGCAGCCGCAGTGGTCGGCATTCTCTACACCGCGCGTCGGCTGGCCTCCCCCGGCTGGGCGCTCGTGCTGGGCATGCTGCTCGGCGGGGCGGTGTCTCACCTGGGCGATCGGCTCTTCCGCGAGCCCGGCTTCGCCCGCGGGCATGTCGTGGACTTCATCGACTACGGCCCGTTCGTGGGTAACGTCGCCGACATCGCACTCACCTGCGGGTGCGTTGCGATGGTACTGATCAGCCTGCGTGGTGTGCCGCTCGCCAAAGTGCCGGGCGAAGAGTCCGCCTAGCTTCTGGAGCAGGACCATCGGCAGGTGACAGCAAGCGATGCCAGGAACCTGCCTCATGATCGGCGAGGCTCCCCGTATGCCGTGAACGTGCCGCTTTGGCCTGGCCGGGGCCCGCTGCCGGCTCAAGGACCTGGCCCGGACACCCTCGGTGCCCGTGAAAGGTCGTCGTCTCTGGGTGACGGCTGGGGCTGGTCACGCTGACGCTGGTGCCGAGGGCGACCACCGGTTCGGCATCCACCTGCCGGGCGAGGAGACGGTTTTCCCAGACTTCGGTTGAGCGACTGTCGAAGGACGTCAGGCCAGGCCCGCCATGGAGCCCTCGTCGCGGATGCCCAGGTAGATGGCCGGGCGGTACCGCCGCATGGCGTGCTCGATGACCGGGATGTACTTGGGGTTCGAGCCCAGCGGGAGCCGGTAGCCGTTCTGGACCGTGTGGAACTCCCACAGGTGCTCCATGTCCGGATGGCGCGCGCGGAAGCCCGGATCGGCGGGGAAGAGGTCGATGCGGACCTTCGTCCGGCGGATCAGGTAGTCGGTCGGCTTGACCCGGCGCGGCTGCGTACGCGAGATGCTCACCCCGGACAGTTCGTTCCATGGGGCCGCCCACGGCGTGCCCCGGGGGTCGTCCCAGCGCACGCCGAAGCCGTCGAAGACGAGCCGGCGCGGCCGGCTGATCTTGCGCCAGGCGAGAACCGGCAGCAGCCCGATGAACAGGAAGATCAGCCCGAAGGTCAGCTCCATGACCGCGGTGCGCGAGCCCGGCGCGTGCCCGGTGAACGAGGCGAAGATCGAGACGAGCCCGATGAGCCCCGCCACGGAGCCGCCGATCAACGCCTTCACCTTGGCATCACCGCCCACGTCGATCACCACGGGAGGCGGTGCGAAGGCGGAGGGGTTGTCGGAAGTGTTGAACTGCGGCTGTTGCGGGCCGTACATCATGGAACGGGAGGTTAGCCGCGATCGCCGGAGATGCAACCATCTGTCCGGCTGGGCAACCCCGGTTCGCCCGATGGATGCGGACACGATAGCTCGTCGAGCAGCACTGGCGGCAGCCCCGTCGCGAGCTTGCGCCGCGACGAACTCCTCGGCCCTTCTCCCCGGTGGACGGCCGTCACGCGCGACAGTCAGCCAACGGCGGCGCGGGGGCTCCTGGCGCGGGCACAGGAGGCGGCTGGTGTCCAGCCGGTGAGCGCACCGACGGAGTGGCCAGGAAGCGCCCGTGTGAGCACGGTATCGGCGCCCAGCAGGGCGTCCGCGCCGAGCTTGGCCCGTGCGCGCTTGATCACCTCCAGCGCGTCACGCGGGTCGGGCGCCCGGACTCCGTTCTCCGCCGGGATCAGAGCGAACATGCGGCTGACCTCACCAGTTCGTGAAGGCGCCGTCGCGCCGGTTCACCCGGGGGGTGCGTCCGGTGGCCGGCGCCTGGCCCGCCAGCAGCGTCAGATCGACGTCCAGGCCCAGTCCGGGCCGCTCGTCGGCGACGAGCACGCCGTCCACCGGTACGGGAGCGAAGCCGAAACCGGCCGGAACCGGCCCCGGCGGCATCTCCTGCACGCCGAAGTTCGGGCAGGTCAGGTTGAAGTGCAGGGCAGCGGCCGAGGAGACGGGCCCCAGCGGGTTGTGCGTGGCGATCTTGATGTGGTGTGTCTCGGCCAGCCCGGCGATCTTGCGTGCTTCCGTGATGCCGCCGACGATGCCCAGGTCGAGGCGGGCGTAGTCGATGAGCTCGTCCTCGATCAGCGCGCGGAACTCCCACTTGGAGCTGAGCTGTTCCCCCGCCGCGAGCGGCACTCCGGTGCGCAGCCGCAGCATGCGATAGGCGTCCAGGTTCTCGCAGCGCAGCGGATCTTCCACGAAGTACGGCCGGGCCGGCTCGATCTCCCGGCACAGGGTGACCGCCTCGGGCAGGTCGAGCCGGGTGTGGGCGTCGATGATGAGCTCGATGTCGTCGCCGACCGCCTGCCGTACGGCATGGAACTGGGCGATCGCCACCCGCATGGCCTCGCGCGGCTCCAGGACATCGCCCGAGGTCGGCACCACGAGCCGCAGGTAGCGCCAGCCCTCCTCGACCAGCCGGTGGCAGCTGTCGATCACCGCCTGGGTGTCGAACCCCTCCGGGTGCACATGGGTGTAACACGTCACGTGATCGCGCACCCGTCCGCCGATGAGCCGGTAGAGCGGAGCGTCGTGCGCCTTGCCCAGCAGGTCCCACAGCGCGATGTCGATCGCGGAGATCACGCACGTGGTCGACCGGTCTGCCGGGAAGAAGTCGCCGCGCGCCATCGTCTGCCACAGGTGCTCGATGCGGTCGGCGTCCTGGCCCACCAGCACCTCGCGCAGGCGATCGAGTACGGCCCCGCTGACCTCGGGCGAGACGCGCACTCCCACCTCGCCCACGCCGGAGATGCCCGCATCGGTGTCCACCACGACGAGGAGCATGTTCTGCCCGCGGTCGGGGACGGCGTACAGCGAAACGTCAACGATCTTCAAAAGGCCTCCTCCGTTGGAGGTGATTCTGTCGTGTTGCAGCAACTTTGCCAAGAGTTTCCGAGATGTATTGACTTGTCACCGTGGCGGGTGCAGTCTCTAGCGCAAACGTTGTGGGAGGCAGCATGGCGGTGACCCTCGCGGACGTGGCGGCAGAGGCCGGCGTGTCCAAGGCGACCGTGTCGCGTGTGTTCGGCACCCCGGACCGGGTCAACGCGGTGACGCGGGCCCGTGTCCTGGAGGTGGCCGAGCGCCTCGGCTATGCGCCGGATCCGACGCCGCGCTCCAGCAGGACCGGCTCGATCGGCCTGATCGTGCCGGACATCGTCAACCCGTTCTTCCCGCCCATGATCAAGGCGGTGCAGCGGCGGGCGAGATCTCGCAACTACGGCGTCTACCTGGCCGACAGCGACGCGCACCCCGGCGAGGAGGCCGAGGCTGTGGCGATGATGTCCAAACAGGTAGACGGTCTCATCTTCTGGTCATCGCGGCTGCCGGCCGACACGCTGGCCGACGTGGCCACCCGGGTGCCGACCGTGCTGGTCAACCGGGGCGCGCCCGGCGTGCCGACGGTCGTCGCCTCGAGCGAGGACGGCATGCGGCAGGCCGTCGAGCACCTGTACGCCCTCGGGCACACCAGGTGCGCCTACGTCAACGCGCCGCGCACGGTCTGGTCGAACCAGCACCGCCGCGCCGCGGTGCAGCGGGCCTGCAAGGCGCTCAGCATGGAGCTGGTCGAGCTGGGCCCGTTCGCACAGTCCATCGAGGGCGGCGTGCAGGCCGCCGACATGGTCGTCGCGCACGGCGTCACCGCGGCCATCGCCAACAACGACATGACCGCGGTCGGGCTGCTGCTCCAGCTCGCCAACCGCGGGCTGTCCGTGCCCGGCGACATCAGCGTGGTCGGCGTGGACGACACCTACCTGGCCATGGTGGCCAGGCCGGCGCTGACCACGGTACGGATACCGGTCGAGGAGATCGGGTCGATCGCGGTCGATCTGCTCATCGGCATGCTCCACTCCGGCGACAAGGGCGAGGGCGGCCCTGTCGAGGTGGACACCCAGCTCATGGTCCGTGACTCGACGGGCCCCGCCACGGAAAGGATCACCTGGCCGACCAGGCCGCTGCCCACCCTGGACTAACCACGACCCACATCTCCGGTATCCGCTGGTCTGCGACCTGCGGCGATGCCGGCGTGCAGAAAAACGCTCGGGGGCCTTGTAAGAGGAAGGAGCTGGCAGGTGCGAAAGAGAGCACTTCTGCCGATCGCGCTCACCGCAGCCGCCGTGCTTGGACAAGCCGTACCGGCCCAGGCAGTCGATGTGCCCTACCAGAACAGAACCGGGGTCGGCATGCCCGTGCCGGCCCGTGACCAGGCAGTTTCGCCGCAGCGGATGCGGGAGCTGGCCGTCGCTTTCGTCCAGCCCTCGGCGGACAACCTGGATGCCTCGCTCGACAAGATGGCCGAGGCCGGGGTGCGCCGGGCCCAGATCGTCGCGTCGTGGACCGGGATTTGCCAGAAGCGGGATGAATGCGACTGGTCGAAGCTGGACGCGTACTTCGCCAAGGCGGTCAGGCGCGGCATCTCCACCGCTGTGCACATCAACTCCACGCCCGACTGGGTGCACCCGGACCTGGTGGACACGGTGGAGAACCCCGGAGAGCGGATCTGGTACCCGCCGACCAGGACGCCGGAGGAGTTAGCCGAGTTCGAGACGTTCGTGACCACGCTGGCGAGTCGTTATCGCGGCAAGGTCGAGAGCTACGAGATCTGGAACGAGGAGAACTGGCGCGACTTCTACAAGCCCGTCGAGGACCCTGCGGACTACGCCAAGCTGCTGCGCTCCGGCTATCTGTCGGTCAAGGCCGCCGACCCGCGAGCCAAGGTGATCTTCGGTGGGACCACGCGGACGGACCCCGGGTTCGTGCGCGAGGTGTACGCCGCGGTCCGGAAATATCCGGACGCGCTGAAGAGCCGCCACTTCTTCGACCTCATGGGCGCTCACCCGTACACCGACGACCGTCACCCCGACGACCACGACCCGGGCAAGGTACGTGAGAACGCCGCCGGCGGCGAGTTCGACGACAACTTCCTCGGCATCGACCGGCTGTATTCGGAGATGGTACGGCAAGGCGACGCCGACAAGCAGATCTACCTGGGCGAGTTCTCCTATTCCTCGATACGGACGTGGATGGGCCTGGTGCCGGACGATCGGCGCGCGTTCTACCTGCGTCGGGCGATGGAGCTGGCAGCCCAGCGTCCCTACGTTTCGGGCCTGTCATGGTTCGTCTGGTCCGAAACGCGTCCGGAGGACGAATGGCGCGGCTGGACACTCCTGGAATATCCCGCCAAGCCCACGCGCACCTACCTCGAGCTGGCCGAGCTCACCGGCGCCTCACCCACGGAGCGCGCACCACGGCTGATGCTCGGCGACGGGACCGCTTCCGTGGACCGGCTTCCTTCGCATGTCGAGCGGGTCGAGCTCTACCTCGAAGGCGTCCGAGTCGCCTCCGGCACCTCTTTCCCGCTCACCTTCACCCCGCCCGCGTGGGGGACGACCCAGCTCGCACAGGCCGTCCTCTACACCGGCGACGGGCACACGATCCAGACCACGACCGCCTGGCTCAGCGTCGGCAGGCCGGCCGTCCGGGTTTCCCACCCCAAGGTCAAGGCCACGCGCAACGTGGACGTGACCGCCGGGCTCAAGGTCACCGGCCCGGTCCTGCTCCGCGTCATCGACGCCTCAGGTGACGTGGCCATGACCATGCCGCTCGGCGTGGGCACCGGCAGGCAGACCCGCTTCGACGCCCTCGTCGCACTCGACACCCCTGGCACCTACCAGCTCTCCGTTCACGATCCACGCGGCCGTCGGCTGGCCGATCCCGCCCTCCTGGAGGTAGTGCAGTGAAACTCCGTTGCGCGGCGGTCCTTGCTGCCGCAACGATCATCGTAAGCGCCTGTGGTTCCGCTGATCCTTCACAGGCGGCCAAGCCTGCCGCCGACGAGGGCCGCGGCCCGATCACCTTCGCCAACGGCAAGGACTCCAGCGGCGTGCTGCAGGGTCTGATCGACAAGTGGAACGCCTCGCACCCCACCGAGAAGGCCACGCTCGTCGAGCTGCCTCCGCAGGCCGACCAGCAGCGCCAGCAGCTCATCCAGAACGCCCAGACCAAGTCGGACGCCTTCACCGTCGTCTCCCTCGACGTCGTGTGGACCGCGGAGTTCGCCGCCAACGGCTGGGTCGACGAGCTGCCTCTCGGGGAGTTCCCGACGGACAAGATCATCCCGTCGCTGGTGGAAGGCGGCACGTACTTCGGCAAGCTGTACACAGCCCCCTGGGGCGGCGGCACCGGCCTGCTCTACTCGCGTACCGACCTGCTGAAGAAGGCGGGGCTCGAGCAGCCCAAGACCTGGGCCGAGCTCATGGCCGCCTGCGACAAGGTGCTGAAGATGCCCGAGGCCAAGGGCATGGACTGCTACGGCGGCCAGTTCAACAAGTACGAGGGGCTGACCGTCAACATCTCCGAGGCCGTCAACTCGGCAGGCGGCTCGGTCGTCGGCGCCGACGGCAAGCCGACCTTGACCACCCCGGAGGCCAAGCAGGGCCTGGACTTCCTCGTCGAGGGCTTCAAGAAGGGCTACATGCCCAAGGAGTCCATCACCTGGGACGAGGAGGCGGGCCGCCGCGCCTTCCAGGCGGGCAAGCTGCTGTTCCACCGCAACTGGTCCTACCAGTACACGCTGGCCAACAAGGAGGACGGCTCCAGCAAGGTCGCCGGTAAGTTCGGCGTCTCCCCCATCCCCGGACTCAACGGGCTCGGCAAGGGCACGATCGGCGCCAACAACCTGGCCATCAGCAAGTTCGCCAAGAACAAGAAGTCCGCGCTGGACTTCATCACGTTCATGACGAGCGAGGAGACCGCCAGACACCTGATGCTCGAGTCGTCGCAGTCGCCCGCTTACGCGGCGATGTACGACGACCCGGAGCTGGTGGAGAAGTTCGGGTTCCTGCCGATGCTCAAGGAGGGGCTGCTCAACGCCGCGCCGCGACCGGCGGTCGTCCGGTACGGTGACGCCACGGCGGCCATCCAGGAGGAGATCACCGCCGCCCTCAGCGGCCAGAAGCCCTCCGACCAGGCACTGACCGCCCTCCAGGACAGACTCGCCAAGATCATCGCAAACCAGTAGCAGCTCTGGCGGGGCCGGGTCCACCTGCCCGGCTCCGCCTGCGGCTCGCTCCCCACTCCCACCGAGCCGGGACACGGACGGCTGCCCCGCTCGCCCTACCCGTTTGAGCAGCTACGCCGGGACCTCGGGGGCCGGGTCCCGGACCGCAGGTCTCCGGAAGTGCGGATGCCCAAGCGGGAGGTATCCGGAGTTCCTCCGGCTTCGCCGTACGTGAAGGGACGAAACGTGACGATCAGCATTGCCGCCCCCGTCAAGCGGGCGGCGCGGCTCCGCCCCCGGGGCGGTGACTCATGGACGGCCGCGCTCATGCTCGGGCCCACGCTGCTCACGCTCGCCCTGGTCGCCGGGTATCCCGTGGTCGCGGCGCTGCGGCTGTCCTTCATCGAGGTCGCCAACCGCGTCAACCAGCAGACCGGCATGATCGAGGCGACCGAGTCGTTCGGGCTTGGCAACTATGCCGGTCTGTTCACGGGCGCGTCCGGCGAGGCGTTCCGCAACGCGTTCTGGAACACCACGCTGTTCACCATTGCCGGGGTGGCCGCCGAGGTCGTGCTGGGTGTGGCCATGGCGCTGGTGATGCAGCGGGCGTTCCGCGGGCGGGCGCTGGTGCGTGCCAGCGTGCTGGTGCCGTGGGCGATTCCGACGGCCATTTCGGGACTTCTGTGGAAATGGATCTTTGAAACGGACGGCGTGGCCAACGCGGTGCTCAACACGGACATCGTGTGGACCGCCGACCACGCCACCGTCTGGGGCTTCATGTCGGCGCCGTTCACCGCGGTGCTCATCGCCGACATCTGGAAGACCGCGCCGTTCATCGGCCTGCTCGTGCTGGCCGGGCTGCAGATCATCCCCAAGGACGTCTACGAGGCCGCGCGTGTCGACGGCGCCTCGGCCATGCGGACGTTCTGGCAGATCACCCTGCCGCTGGTGCGGCCGGCGCTGGTGGTCGCCGTGCTGTTCCGCATCCTGGACGCGCTCAAGATGTTCGACCTGCCGTTCGTGCTCGTCGGCGCGCACAAGCACTCGGTCGAAACCCTGTCCACGCTGGCGCAGTACGAGCTTTCGAACGTCAGGTACGGCCCGGCCGCCGCCTACTCCACCGTGCTCTTCCTCTACGTCGCGGTGATCGCCTTCATTTTCGTCAAGATGCTCGGCGCCGACCTCATCGGACGCGGCCTCAAGGGACGCGGGTAATGGCCGTTCCAAGCTCGCTGAAGGGACCCGCATGATGTCCGGGCGCACGATCTACAACATCGGCATCGGGCTGATCGTCGTTTACTGCCTGGCACCGTTCTACTGGATGATCGCCACGGCGCTGCGCCGACCGGACGACTCCTTCGACCTGTCCCCGATTCCTTTCCCTTTGTCGTTCGACAATTTCACGGCCGCGTTCTCCGTGCAGAACGGCTTCGGCCGGGCGCTGGTCAACAGCCTCGTGGTGGCAGGCACGACGACACTGCTCACGCTGATGATCGGCATCACCGCCGCCTACGCGATCGCGCGGCTGGAATTCCCCTTCAAGAACGTCATCCTGGCCGTCATCATCGCCACCTCGATGTTCCCCGGCATCTCGCTGCTGATCCCGCTGCTGAAACTCTTCGTCGGCCTGGAGTGGATCAACACCTACCAGGCATTGATCGTCCCGAGCATCAGCTTCGCGCTGCCGCTGACCGTGTTCAACCTGACCGCGTTCTTCAAGCAGATGCCGCATGAGCTGGAAGGCGCCGCCCAGGTGGACGGCTGCAGCCGCTGGCAGGCATTCCGCAAGGTGATTCTGCCGCTCGCCATGCCAGGGGTCTTCACCAGCGCGATCATCACGTTCGTCGCGGCGTGGAACGAATTCATCATCGCGCTGTCGGTGACCAACGAGAAGGAGATGCGCACCGCCCCCGTCATCACCGCGCTGTTCACCGGCCAGTACAAGTTCGACCAGCCGTTCGGCACCCAGATGGCCGCCGGCGTCGCCGTCACCGTTCCCCTCGTCATCGGCGCCCTCGTTTTCCAGCGTCGCATCGTCGAGGGCCTGACCGCAGGAGCACTCAAATGACCCGCGCACTCGCCGTATTCGCCCACCCGGACGACGTCGACTTCAACGCCGCAGGCACCGTCGCCCAATGGGTGGACTCCGGAATGGAGGTTTCCTACCTGGTCGTCACCCGCGGGGAGGCGGGCGACGGCGAACCACGCGAGCGCATCCAGGAATTGCGCATGGCGGAACAACGAGCGGCGGCCGAGGCGGTGGGCGCGCGGAAGGTGTACTTCCTTTCCGGGTACGCGGACGGCCGTGTCGAGGTCTCGCTCGACCTGCGGCGGGACATCGCCCGCGTCATCCGCCAGGTGCGGCCGCACCGCCTGCTGACCAGTTCTCCGACGCGGACCTGGGGCCTGCGGGACGCGGACCATCCCGACCACGCGGCCGTGGGCCAGGCGGCCTCTTGCGCGGTCTACCCCGATGCCATGAACCGCTACGTCCACCCCGACCTGGCGGACCTCGCGCCATGGCAGGTGTCGGAGGTCTGGTTCAGCGAGAGCCCTGCGCCGGACCTGTACGTCGACATCACCGACACCTTCGACCGCAAACTCGCGGCACTCACCGCCCACAAGACCCAGCCGGGGACGGGCGAAGTCGAGAACCGCGAACGCTTCGCCGCCATCGCCGCCCGCGGCGGCCTCCCCGCGGGCCGTCTGGCGGAGGCCTTCACCGTCATCAAACGCCGCTAGTTCGACCGCCTGACGCACGCCTGCGCCGCAGGCCGGGCTGCTCCCGATCACGTTATGGGGTTACGGCGCTCCTGCCGGTGATCTACTCTGATCAACTGTCATACGGGGCAAGACGGGCGAGGTGGCATGACATCGGCGCAGCCTGGTTACATGGTCGGCGAACGTTACCGGTTGATCGAGGTACTGGGGGCCGGCGGCTTCGGACGCGTCTGGCGTGCCCATGACGAGGTCCTGGACGCCGAAGTGGCGATCAAAGAGCTGCAGCTGCTGCCGGGGATGTCCGAGGCGGAGCAGGACAAGCGGCTGGAGCGCACCACGCGTGAGGCCCGCAACGCCGTCCGGTTGCGGGCGCACGAGAATGTCGTGGCCATCCACGACATCGTCTCGGACGGCCTGCCCTGGATCGTGATGGAGCTGATCGACGGCCAGTCGCTGCACGAGCACCTCGAAACGCGCGGACCGCTGCCGGTGGACAGGGCCGCACAGCTGGCCACGGCGCTGCTGAAGGCGCTCGGCGCGGCCCACCAGACGGGCATCGTGCACCGCGACATCAAACCGGCCAACGTCATGCTCGCCGAGGACGGGAAGGTCCTGCTCACCGACTTCGGGATCGCCGTCCACACCACCGACACCACCCTGACGACCGCCGGGATGACCATCGGCTCACCCGAGTACATGGCCCCCGAACGGTTGCGCGGGATCGACGGGCTCCCCGCCAGCGACCTGTTCTCCCTGGGCGTCACCCTCTACCAGGCCGTCGAGGGCGTCTCGCCGTTCCGCCGCAACACCCAACCGGCGGCACTGACCGCGGTCCTGCTGGAAGAGCCCCCGGCGCCGCGACGGGCGGGCCGGCTCGCGCCGCTCATCACGCGGCTGCTCGACAAGGACCCCGGCAACAGGCCGACCGTCGAGGGCGCACTGGCCATGCTCGGTGAGCGACAGCCGGGCCGGGACCACGGACGGGACGGCACCAGGATCCTCCCGCCCGGGCAGGTCCCCCAGCAAGGGTGGCAGCACAAAGGTGTCGCGGTGATGATGGCGATCGTCTTCGCCCTCGGTCTCCTCGGCCTCACTCACCTCGGCATCACCTGGGACGAACTCGAGGATGAGTTCGACCGTGACGACATGATCCCCCTGGTGGTCGCCGTCCTCGCCGACATCGGTCTGGCCGGCTTACTGTGCGCGCAGATCGCCCGCTTCGTGCCGCCGATCGCCGGGAAGACCGTTGCCGTCGTCGTGGGTGTCATCGGGTTCCTCGCCGGTGCCGGCGCCGCGTTTCTCGCCTTCGACGGCTTGGGCCTGATTCTCCTGCGCCTCATCCCGTCTTTGGACGACGACGAGGTCATAGTGATCGCGCCGCTCGTGATCACCGTCGTCATGCTCGTCGCGGCGGGCTGGACCTGGGAGTCGAGGAAGCTCCGGCGCTCCAGGCCCGGCGGCGACAGCCCGTCGGCGACATGATGACCGGCGACCTGGCCCGTGGCCTCCGGGTTACCTCTGCCAGACGCGGACGTAGTCGACGGCCTTCTGGGCCGAGACCGTGGCAGCCGCCGGCTGGTAGCCGGAGCGGGAGTAGACGTACAGGTCCTCGATGAGGTTGGTGTTCTCCGAGGCGGTGCCCGCCACGCTGCAGACCTGCCTGCCGTCGATGGAGAACTTCGTGCCCGACGCTGAGATGTCGGCGCCGTAGGTGTGGAAGTCGGCGCCCGGGTCGAAGTCGAGGTCGACCTGGCAGCCGCCGCCGGCGTTGGCGTGCGAGGTGAGGTAGAGCCTGCGCGGGTTGTCGCTGTACTGCTCGTAGACGTCGGTCTCCTGCCAGGAGTTCACGCCGTCGGCCTGCCAGGTCCAGAAGGCCGGCCAGAAGCCGCGCTTGTCGGCGACGGGGTTGCCGCCCGCGTCGACGACGTTGAAGGCCAGCTTGGCGCGGGACTCGATGAAGCCGTGCTTGAGGGCGAAGCCGCTGGTGCCGATGGAGGTGAGCAGGCACGAGGTCCAGTCGTAGACCTGGCCGGAGGGTGCGGTGTAGCGCTCGCGCTTGGCGGTCATGGTGACGACGCCGTTGGCCTCGCTGCAGTTACGGTCGAGGTTGTACTCGAGCTGCTGGTTGTTCTTGTTGCCGCGGCCGGCGTCGGCGAGGGCGCCGGAGTGGCCGCGCCACTTGGTGCCCCAGTCGACGGAGGTGCCGGAGAACTCGTCCCACCACCTGAGGTTCCAGCCGGATCCACCGCCGGTGGGTTGTGTGCCGGAGGGCGGGTTCTCGTTGCCGGGGTCGGAGGAGCCGACGGCGAAGGTCTGGGCGGGGTTGGGGGTCAGGTTGGTCCAGGTCGCGCCGACCCTGTAGACCGCCCACACGCGGTAGGTGCCGGCGGGCAGCGTACGGGAGGCCGTCAAGGTCTGCTGGGAGGTGCCGAGCTGGTAGCCGTCTCGGTCGCCGACGTCGAAGTTTGCGTCGCCGGCGTCGCGGATGACGAAGACCAGCTCGTCCAAGTTCTTCGCCGAGTCGGCCACGAGCTTGGCGCCGAAGGTGATGGTCTGGTCGGCGGTCGGGGACTGGATGTCACGGCCTAACGCCTGAAGGGTCACCGCGTTCGTCACCGTGTAGTCGACCACGCCCGCGGGTGTCGCGGCCGCGGTCCCCTGGACGGCGAGCACCACGATTGCCGCGGGCGCGATGGCTGCTCGCAAGATCTGGCGCATGTACGGCCCTCCTTGTGAGGCGGATGATGTTGCCGCCCACATTGATCCGGACTGCACCAAGCGTCAAGACATTTCTGGAAACTTCATGAAACTGGATGGAAACTCCTCTGCAACCGTTGCCGTATGAATCGGGCTATGCCAGCATGTGGGACGACCTTTCAGGAGGTAGAGGACGATGCGGGTACTTGTCACAGGTGCCGGTGGTTTGGTGGCCGGCCAGGTCATCCCCGCCCTGGAAAAACGCCACGAGCTGCGTCTCACCGATCTCGCGGACGGCGATCTGGCCGACGCGGACTTCGCCCGCCAGGTGGCCGACGGCGTCGACGCGATCCTGCATCTGGCCGCCAACCCCAACCCCGACGCCTCCTGGGACGACCTCGCCGGGCCCAACATGCGCGCCGTGACCAACGTCCTGGACGCGGCCGGTGCCAGGCGGGTGGTGCTGGCGAGCTCGGTCCACGTGATGGGGCAGTACCGGGCCGGCCCCGTCGAGCCCGACTGGCCGCCCAGCCCCTGCTGCAGGTACGGCGCGGCCAAGGCCTTCGCCGAGGCCGCGGGGCGCATGCACAGCCATCGGTACGGCGGAGCCGTCATCTGCCTGCGCCTCGGTGCGACCGTCCCCAAGCCGCCGGCCAAGCAGGCGCTGCCCGCCTGGCTCGCCCCTGACGACCTGGGTCAGCTCGTGCTCCTGGCCCTGGAGGCCCCCGTCCGCTTCGAGGTCTGCCACGGCGTCTCGGCCAACACCAGCAGTGTCTGGTCGACGCGCAACAACCTCGGCTACACGCCGACCTGCGACTCCGAGCCTTACCGCGACCAGACCCCCGACGTGGACGGATGGGGTCCGTGCCCCAGCTACGAGGAGGCCACCCGTTGATCGCTACCTTCGTCGCCGAGACCCACCTCACCGAGGAGCAGGACGCCGCGCTACGTCCATTGCTCGCCGCCGCGTTCCCTGACAGGGCCGGCCACTTCGCGCTCCAGTCCTGGTGGCTCGCCCGCCCGCAGTGGCGGCTGTGGTTGAGCGACGGCGACCGCCCGATCGCCCACCTCGGTGTGGAACGCCGCCGCATCGGCGTCGGTGACCAGGATGTCTACGTCGCCGGGATCGGCCACGTCTGCACCGACCCGGCGATGCGCGGCAGAGGTCTCGGCGTCGCGCTGATGAACGAGCTGCGCGAGGTCCTCACCGAACGCTTCGGCTTCCTCACCTGCGGCCCACACGTGCAGGGCTTCTACGAGGCCGCCGGATGGGTCCAGGTGCACGCGCCGGTCGTGATGAGCAACGTCTACACGGGAGAGCGCATGGCCTCCTCGATCCCCGCCATGGTGCTGGGCGAAGGCTTCCCCGAGGGCGGCCCGATCGACCTGCGTGGGCTGCCCTGGTGAGCGCCGTGGCGGGAGCCGTACGCCGCCTGCTTCCCGGTCATCACGATCAGCTGACGCTCGTCGAGCAGCGGGGGGCGGGCGACCGGTTCCGCGTCGAAGCTACGACGATCACCGGAACGTCGGCGTCCGCCCTGCTCACAGGTGTGCACTGGTATCTGACGCGGGTCGCAGGCGTGAGCGCCGGGTGGCCGGGAGACAGCCTGTCACGCCTTCCCGACAAGCTGCCCCAAGCGCCATATATCGCGAAAGAGGCCGTCGTTCAGCACCGGTTCGCGTTGAACGACACCGACGACGGCTATTCGGGGCCGTATCGGGACTGGGCCACCTGGGAGCGGCAGATCGACCTGATGGCCCTGCACGGCATCAACGAGGTGCTCGTCACGGTCGGCATGGAGGAGGTCTATCGCCGGACATTCACCGAATTCGGGTACACCGACGAGCAGCTCCGCGCCTGGATCCCCTCGCCGGGCCACCAGCCCTGGTGGCTGCTGCAGAACATGGCCGCCTTCACCGGGCCGGTCTCGGAGCAGCTCTTCGACCAGCGGGTACGGCTGGCCCAGCAGATCGTCACCCGGCTGCGCGAGCTCGACCTCACCCCCGTCATGCCCGGATATTTCGGGACAGTGCCGCCCGGCTTCCCCGGGCGCGTGGTCCCGCAGGGCGGCTGGGTCGGCTTCGAGCGCCCCGACTGGCTCGATCCGCGCGACCCGATGTTCGCCCAGGTCGCGGAGGCGTTCTATTGCCACCAGGCCGAGCTGTACGGCAAGAGCTCCATGGTCAAGATGGACCTCCTGCACGAGGGTGGCACGCCCGGCGACGTCCCGGTCGCGGAAGCGGTCAAAGCGGTCCAGGAGGCGCTGCGCAAGGCCAGGCCGGGGGCCACCTGGGTGGTGCTCGGCTGGCTCGACAACCCCGTGCGCGAGCTGATCGAAGCCGCCGACGGCCTGCTCATCCTCGACGGCGTCGCCGACCGCCACCCCGATCTCGACCGCGAAACCGGGTGGCTCGGCACGCCGTACTGCTTCGGAACCATCCCCAACTTCGGCGGCCACACCACGATCGGGGCGAACACCGGCGTCTGGGTCACCCGCTTCGCGGAGTGGCGGCGCGGGCCGTCGCTGCGCGGCATCGCGTACATGCCCGAAGGCACCGGCACGAACCCCGCGTCCTTCGCCCTGTTCGCCGAGCTCGCCTGGCACGACCAGCCCATCGATCACGCCGGGTGGTTCACGGACTTCTCTCGCCGGCGGTACGGCGGAGCCGACCCGCACGCGGCGCGCGCGTGGGAGATCCTGCGCACGACGGCCTATTCGCTGCCGGCCGACGGGTGGAGCGAACCGCAGGACAGCCCGTTCCTCGCGCGGCCGTCGCTGACCGCGGCCAACGCGGCCACCTGGTCGCCGCGTGCGCCGCGCTACGACCTCGAGCGCTTCGCCGCGGCGCTCGATCAGCTCCTCCAGGTGGATCCGGCGTTGCGCGGCACCTCGGCATACCAGTTCGACCTGGTCGACGTCGCCCGGCAGGCGCTCACCAACCGGTCGTGGGTGCTGCTGCCCGCGTTGCGAGCCGCGTTCGAGTCCGGCGACTTGGAGCGGTTCCGCCGGCTGACCGTGACCTGGCTGGAGGACATGGAGCTGCTGGACCGGGTGCTGTCCGCTTCGCCGTACTTCCTCCTCGGACCCTGGCTGGCGGCCGCCCGCGCGGCGGCGGCGGACGAGGAGGAGGCGGCGCGGCTGGAGTACGACGCCAGGTGCCTGCTCACGACGTGGGGTCCCCGTGGCGCGGACGTGCACCTGAAGGATTACGCCAACCGGGAGTGGGCCGGGCTTGTCCGCGACTTCCACGCGATGCGCTGGCGCCTGTTCTTCGACACGCTGCTCGGCGGCGGCGACCCCGAGGGGATCGACTGGTTCGCGGTGGAGGACGCCTGGTCGCGTGACCGCACCCCGTATCCGGAACATCCAACAGCAGACCCCTACCGGGTGGCTCTCGACCTTAATGCCCGCTTGTGTCAGGCGATCGAGTAGCGCCACAGCACGCGCCTGCGGCACCCTGCTCGCCACGCCCCACCCCGAGCCGCCCAGACCACCGGCCTGGGCGACTCGGCGACGGTGGTGGCCGGCTGGGGTGCGTGCCTGGTCGGATCGACGTTTGATGGGTTTCTGGGCAGGATTTGGACCGGTAGGCTGGTGCGCGCTACAACTCCGCGTTCGACGGCTGGTCAGCCGACGATCCGTCACGTTCCCGGGGGTCGGCGTGGCCTTGCCAGTTCATCCGGTCCAGCCTGACGACGAGGGGCGGCCGGTCGGTGGCGTTGGTTTGCGCCTGCAGGTCCTCGGCCCGTTACGGGTGTGGCGGGACGGTGTCGAGCTGGATACGGGGCCCCGACAGCAGGCGTATCTGCTGGCCTTGCTGCTGGCTCGGGTGGGCAGGCCGATCAGCGCGAGCGAGTTGATCGATCTGATCTGGGGCGACGGCGTCCCCAGCAGCGCGCTCAACATCATCCAGAAGTACGTCGGCGCGTTGCGGCGGCTGCTCGAACCCGCGATCCCCTCCCGTAGAACCGGCTCATACCTGCACCGCCGCGGCAACGCCTACCTGTTCACGGCGCCTTCCGGCATGTTGGACCTGGTCGCCTTCCGGGAGCTCGTCGAGACCGCGAAAGAGGCCCTCGCAGAGCATCGTCACGAAACGGCGCTTGATCGCTACATCGAAGCGCTCGGCCTGTGGCAGGGCCGTGCGGGCGACGGATTCACGCATGGGCCAACCGCGTCGCCGATCTTCGCGGCCCTCGACGACGAGTTCCACGCCGCGTGCGCCGCAGCGGCCGAACTGGCGATGTCGCTGCGCCGGCCGGTGCCTGTGCTGCCGGCGTTGCGGCTGGCCGCATCGATGGCGCCGTTCCATGAACCGGTGCAGGCCGGCCTTATCGCCATCCTCGGGGCCGCGGGACGCCGTGCGGAGGCTCTGTCGGCGTTCCGCACGGTCAGCGACTGCCTTGCCGACGAGCTCGGTGTCGAGCCCGGCCCGGCGCTGCAGGCCGCATATCTGCAGGTACTGGCGCAGCCTCCGACGTCGCCGGTAGTGACGGGTGCGGACGTCGGGGGTGACGGCGCGTCGGCGCGAGCGGCGGCCGGGCTGGTCGGCCGGGCCGAGGAGCTCGCCATCCTGCGGCAAGCCGTCGAGATGGCACTCACCGGCCACTCGGCGCTCGCCATCGTCGAAGGCGAACCGGGCGTGGGCAAGACCCGCCTGCTGCAGGAAACCGCCGCCGAGGCGAGCCGGCTCGGCCCGTTCGTGGTCTGGGGTTCCTGCTTGGAAGGTGATGGAACACCGCCGATGTGGCCGTGGGAGCAGGCGCTCCGTCCGATCCTCGACAGCCTGCCGGCGCCGTTGCGGGAGAAATGGCTCGCCAGTGATCTCGGCGGCCTCCTCGAACCGCGAAACGACAGCGCGGCCGCGCCAACGGTTCCTGACAGCGGCGCCCAGTTCCGCCTGTTCGAACAGGTCGTCACCGTAGTCGGGCAGGCCTCGGCGCAACGGCCCACGCTGCTGATCCTCGATGATCTCCAATGGGCTGACACCGCCTCGCTCCAGCTGTTCGGCCACCTCACGGCCCGGCTACCCGCCGGCACGGTGATCATCGGCGCGCTCCGTGATCGCGCACCCGTACCCGGCTCTGACTTGTCGCGGGTCCTGGCCGCGGCCAGTCGGCTGCCGGATCACCGCAGGATCCGGCTCGGCCCGCTCGGCTTGACCGAGGTGACCGAGCTCATCCGCCGCGAAATCGGCCAGGACCCGGGCGCTGATGTCGCCCGCGGCATCCATACCCGTACGGCCGGCAATCCGTTCTTCGTCCAGGAGCTGTCCCGGCTCCTGAGCGATGGCGGCTCGCTGCGCGACGGCGAGGCAGCAGTGCCGGCTGGGGTACCAGCCACCGTACGAGACGTCATCCGCGACCGGATGGCGGGTCTCGACGACAGCGCTCGCGACCTGCTGCATGTCGCCGCGCTCATCGGCCGCGACGTGGACCTCGCCCTGCTCGCCGCCGCAGGCGGCGTCGACGTCGCGGACTGCCTCGAACGCCTCGAACCGCTGCAGGCGCTCGGTCTGCTGGAAACCAAGCCGGAAAGCCCGCACTCGCTACGGTTCGCGCACGACCTGGTCCGCGAGTCGGTCACCGGGACCACGACGGGGCAGCAGACCGTCCACCTGCATCTGCTGGTCGCCGACGCCCTCGAACGCACCCATGTGGACGACGAGTCTGTCGCCGAACGCCTCGCCTACCACCTCTGGGCCGCCGGCCCGCTCGCCGACCCGGCTCGCACCGCGCAGGCACTGGCCCGTGCCGGGCGCCGTGCGGCGACCAAGCTCGCGTTCGCGGACGCCGCCCGGCACCTGGAATCGGCCGCCCAGATCGCGCGCACGGCCGGCCTGCGGGACCTGGAACTGTCGGTGCTGTCACTGCTCACCCTTGTTGCCAGCAGGCACGGGGGATACGGCGGTTCGGCGTTCGACCTGCTGGAGCGGGCCGAGTACCTGGCCCGCATGCTCGGCCGCGAGACGCAGGCCGTCCACTTTCTGTTCGTTCGGCTCGTCGGGGCCTACACCTCGATCGAGAAGGACCGTGGGAGGTGGGCTCGCCGAGTGTACGAGCGAGGACAGGCGTCCGCCGACCCGATCATCCAGGCGTACGGTCGGCATGCCTGGGGCCTGTACCAGTGGGACATCGGCAACATCGGCGAGGCGTACCGCTTCCTCAGCGCGCAAGGCCACACCAGCCCGCGCCATGGTGCCGGCGACCTCGGACCGTGGAAGGTGCCGAATGAACGGATCGGTTGGCTGGCCGTGATCACCGCGCTGCACGGCGATGTCGAGACGGCACGGTCCGCGATCGACAAGGCGTACCTAGCCGACGAAGACCTGTTTGCGATGTCGGTCTGGGCCTACTACCACACCATGGCGGCCTCGATGGCCGGTGACGCGCGATGGGTGATGTGGGCGGCCGAGCGGTGGATCGCGGCCGGCGCCGACCGCTCCGGCGTCGCGCACGAGCACTACATCCGGCTGGACTGGCACTGGGCCTGTGCACTCACCGGCGACGACCCGGCCGGCAAGGCGGCAGAGGCCGAACAACTCCTGGCCGCGACCCTCCTCGACCCGCCGCGATGGGGCATCGCATACCACTACGGACTGATCGCCGAGATGTGGCTGGCCGCCGACATGCCCGACGCGGCCGCATCCGCCCTCGACCGAGCCGACCAGGCCCTCACGACCTACGGCCAACGTTACGCCGAAGGGCTCCTGCTGTTGCTGCGCGCGCGCCTGCTGCACGCCCGCGGCGGACCCGTCGACGTCGTGCGAGCCGCCGCCGAAGCAGCCCGCGCCCGATCGGACGAACGCGGGGCCTACCTCTTCGCGCGCCGCTCCGAGCGGTTCCTGGCCGAAATCGACCAGGAATCGCCGGACATTTGATCGCGCGCTGGACGGTGGGCGGTGCTGGAGCCGCTGCTGCCGCAGCCTCGGAAGCCGGGTCGGCCGCCGCAATGGAGCAGGCCGGATCGTGTGGGACGTGTCGGTGGACTCCGCGATCGCTCGAGCGCATCAGCATGCCGCCGGGGCGCGGAAAAGGGGGAGGCCTCCATCGCCGGAGAAGCACGTCCATCGTGTCATCGCAACCCCGCCGATGGAGTCAGAACTCATCGACATCGCTTCTCAGCTACATGGGCCGGCATCACTGCTGACCGACAACCGGTGCCTGAAGTCACCGGCAGACTCACCCGGGGAGCTCCATGACGAACAGCACGTACAGGCGTTTGAGGAACACCGTATCGACATGGACAAAGTCGCCTGCCAGGATGCCGGATGCGTCGATGCCCCCATCGCCGCCAACCCTGGTTGGCGGGAAGGTCCCCTTCTTCCTGACCAGCCTGTGCTGCCCGATCGGCCCAATCCGGTCTGGGGCGGACGACTACTCCCCCGCGTACTGCGCGGCCACCGGATCGGGTGCCCGCCCCCATCCGGCCGGTGCGGTCGCGGGATACGCCGGCTCAGGCCGAGGCCCGGCTGTTGGACGCCCCTCGAAGTGATGAACGTCGCCCACCCGTGCCTCAGGACGCGGGCACGCCGGTGACCCGGCGCATGACCGCGTCGAACGTGCGGTTGGGCAGCACACCGTGCAGGAAGATCATCGGCTTGGCGGCGAAGCCGACCGCGTACCGCGTCCTGGGACGGCGCGCCTTGACGGCCTTCACGATCGTCTTGGCGATCAGCTCGGGTGCCGAGAGGCGGCGCTCGTTGGCCTCGGAGCTGAGCGAATCGGCCACGGCGTTGCCCTGCGGCGCGTAAGGGCCGGTCCCGGAGACGGCGCGGACCTTCTGCGCGGCGATGCCGCCCCACTCGGACTTGACGCCACCCGGCTCGACCACCACGACGTCGATCCCGAAGGGCTTGACCTCCATGCGCAGGCAGTCGCTGATCGCCTCGAGCGCGAACTTGGTGGCGTGGTACCACGCGCCGAGGGCGGTGTAGATCTTGCCTCCCATGGAGGTGATGTTCACGATCGTGCCCGAGCGCTGCGCGCGCATGTGCGGCAGCACCAGTTGGGTCAGGCGCGCGGCGCCGAAGACGTTGACCTCGAACTGGTCGCGGGCCTCGTCCATGGGCACGTCCTCGAGCGCGCCATAGGAGCCGTAGCCGGCGTTGTTGACCAGCACGTCGATCCGGCCGGTCTCGGCGATGATCTTCTCGACCCCGGCCTGCATGGAGGAGTCGACGCTCACGTCCATCGCGAGCAGGCGGATGCCCGACTCGGCGAGGTGCCGCATGCGCTGCACCCGCCGCGCTGCGCCGTAGACGGTGTAGCCGGCCTCGTGGAGCTTGAGCGCGGCGGCCTCGCCGATGCCGGAGGAGGCGCCGGTGACCAGTGCGACCTTGGTAGCCATGGTGGTTCCTTCGAACGTGTCGGAGCTTGGTTGTCGTCGGCGCGCGGGCGCACCCGTCGTGCCGCTCCCGCCGGCCTTCCGAGGGGATCTCGACCTTCGCCACCAACGCTAGGAGCCCATCCGGGCTCAGCGACTAGCACACCGCGCCGATCCACTTGCATCTCGCGCCACTGCCACAGGCCATCACATGCGGTGGCGAGGTGGCCTCGCGCCCCTGGTCGGCTCGACCTCACCGGCAGCGAGACGCCGGCGCACCGTGACGTGATCGGCAAGCGCGGTGGCGTGATCCGTAAGCAACATCGGAGCTCGCGGCCTCTAGGCTGGACTGATGAGCGGCCGGCGATTCACCCTCGACCCGAGCATCAAGGCACTGCTGAACGATCTCGGCGTATCGCCGACGCGCGTGCTGCGCCGCGCCCAACTGCCGGCCGACCTGTTCGGCCGGGGACCGACCGCCCTCGCGCCCGAGGAGTACTTCCGGTTCTGGGAGGCGCTCGACGCCGAGGGCGGCGATCGCGATCTCGCTGTCGCGATCGGCCGGTCTATCTCGGTCGAGATGTTCAACCCGCCCATCTTCGCCGCTTTGTGCAGCGCCGACCTCACGACCGCCGCGCAGCGCATCGCGACGTACAAGCCGCTGATCGGCCCCATGCGGCTGGAGCTCGACCAGGGCGGCGACGGGTTGACGATCACCTGCCACTGGCCCGCGGGCATGACCCCGCCGCAGCTGCTGGCCACGGCCGAGCTGGTGTTCTGGGCCGCCCTGGCCCGGATCGCGACCCGCCACCACGTCCGGCCGGTTGACGTCAGCGTCCCGCAGCCGCCCGCAGACCGCCTCGCACTCGAGGGCTTCTTCGGGGTACGCGTACGCACCGGGCCCGCCCACGCCATCACCTTCGACCGCCACGACGCGCACCGCCCGTTCCTGACCGAGAACGAGCAGATGTGGCGCTTCTTCGCACCCGAACTGCGCAGACGCCTTTCCGACCTGCGGGCCGCGGACAGCGTCGCCGACCGCGTGCGCGCGGCCCTGCACGAGACGCTGCCGGCCGGCGGCGCCTCCATGACGGAGGTCACCCGCCATCTCGCCGTCAGCGCGCGCACGCTGCAGCGACAGCTGCGACTCGAGGGCACCACCTTCCAAGAAGTCCTCGCCGGCACTCGCGAGGACCTCGCCCGCCACTATCTGAACCACAGCGCGATGCGCACCGCCGAAATCGCCTACCTACTGGGCTATGACGACTCCAACTCCTTCTACCGGGCGTTCCGCACCTGGACCGGGACAACCCCGGACACCCTCCGAGCCACCGCCGCCACCGGTGCCGCCGGCCAGGAGGCATGAGTTCGACGGGCGCGCTGAGCGTCGCCGTCATTCCGGCCGGAGCGGGATCCGGTCATGGGAGCCCCGCCACAGATACGCCGTCAGCAGCCGTCCCGCGGCCCGCTCGGCCTCGGCGTCCTCGGGCAGCGGCCAGCGCAGGTGCGTGTAGAGCGCGCCCCGATACAGGTCGAAGGCCGACTCCTGGAGGTCGCCGAGCGCGCCCGCATAGCGGACCGCGCCCGCGTAGGCCACGACCGCGGCAAGGACGCCCACCGGCGCGGCCCACCAGGCCCAGGGCGTCCAGACGAGGAAGGCCACGCCCCACATCCAGGCGGTGAGCTGCCCGTCGAGCCGCTCGCGCGCGCCGATCAGCTCCTTCCTGGCCTCCTCGGGGATGACCAGCCACAGCCGGCTCCAGCAGTGCGACGCCTCCAGCCCGTACTTCTCCGTCGGCCACCGTTCGGCGGCCGCCAGGACGTTGCCGAGGCGGGTCGGCAGGCAGCGTGCGGGGTCGGCGGGCATGCCGCGAAGCCAGGTGTCGAGGACGGCCAGCTCGCGGTCCTCGGACCAGCCGCGGGCCTGCCCGGCCAGCACTTGCCAGCGGGCCTCGCGGGCGGCGGTCTTACGCGACCAACGTCGTGCCGCGGGCCGGGCGAGGAAGTCGAACGAGCGGGGCCAGCGGCCGGTGAGCAGGCCGAGCACCGGGTCGACCAGCCGTCTGGCCAGGAGCCCGGACAACAGCACGACGACCAGGAACGCGGCGACCATCCACGTGGACACCTGCTTGGTCACCGCTTGGACCGCCGCTTCGACGTCCCGGCCGCTGCCGAGGAACCACACAAGCCCGCCACCCAGCCAGAACAGCGCGGCGGGCAGGATCACGACGCGGGTCCAGCGCTCGGCGACCCGGTCCGCCAGACCTTTCGACAGGCCCTCCAGCACCTACAGCTCCGGTTCGCGGATTCGGACGAGTGGCGTGTCGTGCTGCGGGCACGACGGTACGGCCTGGCCGACCGCGCGGCGGTGCCATCGGTGCTCGCATTCCTCGCACCCATAGACGTCGCCGGCCACGAAGCCACCCGCGGCGCCCAGCGGGAAGTACGCCGTGCGGGGGTTGCGCAGGCCCCCGCCGTCCCTCAGCCGCAGGAACGCGTACGCCCACTCGCGGGTCGCCGCGGACCGCTGCAGCAGCGTCAGGATCTCGGGCTCGGCCGCCACGCCACGGGCGAGCAGCTCGCCGAGCACGGCGTCCACTTCTTCGGCCTCCTCCCCGAGCAGCGTGCGCAGCCGCGGCCTGATCGCGACGGCCAGCTCCGTGATCGAGGGTGGACTGTCGGTCATGATGCCCCCATGTAGGTGAAGGCCGCCCAATAGGCGGGATGCGAGAAGTCGCGCCCCATCCCCCAGGCGGCGCGCAGCGGCTCCGGGATGGGCGCGTAGTGGTTCATGAGCTCGGGATAGGCCGCGCTGAGTTCGGCGTTGGTGGCGTCGCGCAACCACCGCTGCGCGTCCCGCAGCGCGACCGCCGGGTGGCCCCTGCCTTTCCAGAGCGCGTAGAACCGGCTGAGCAGCAGCGCCGTGCTCGCGTCGGAGACCCGCCACATCGAGCCCACGACCCCGGCCGCACCGGCCTGCAGGAAGCCGGTGGCCAGGCCGATCACCTCGTCGGCGAGCGCGGCCTGCGGCAACGCCGTCTCACACGCCGACAGCACCACGAGCCGGCCGCGTGCCTGCCTGACCAGCAGGTCACGCAGCGTCAGCGGCCGGTCGCCGGACAGGAGCAGGTAACTGTTCAGCACCTGCCCCCAGTCGGCGTAGCCGTGGCAGGCGAAGTGCAGCAGGCCGTGGCCGTCGATGCCGGCGAGCACCGCCTCTCGGGTGGCCTCGCGCCCGGACAGGCGGCGGGCTTCGGGGAAGGCCCGGACGGCGGCGTCGATCTCGTACTTCACGAACGACAGCGGAGGGGCGGAGACCGGCTGCGGGTCCTCGACGGCGAGCAGGCGCTCGGTCTTCGCACCGTCGGGCGCGGATCGGGCGGCGATCCCGGCGTTCGGCGCGAACGTGAGCGGACGGCGATCGATCGCGAAACGCCGTCCCGTGGGGGCCTCAGGATCGGGCGCCCAGGCGGCGTGGAAGGGCAGCAGGGCCAGCACCCAGGTCGGGACCACGGTCAGCGGTCGCTCGCCGGGGACCAGGTCGAGCAGCGGCCCCATCGCCGCCTCCCAGAGCCAGCGGGTGGTCTCGTCGAGCACCCGATGCCAGAGCCGTACGTCGGTGCCCGCCCGCTCGTAGGCGTCGAAGTAGCCGGACAGCCGCGCGACGACGTCCTGCCGCCGGACGGGCAGCGGGTGGGCGGTGACAGAACCGCCGTCGACCAGCAGCGCGTAACCGCCGCGGTCGCCCGCCATGAGGTACGCGAGCGGGCCGGACCGCGCAGCCCGTAAGACGTCGCCCGCGGGATCGGGCAGCCGGAAACGCTCGAACCCGGGCTGCTCCCTGATGCGCGCCAGCGCCTCGTCCAGGTCGCGGCGCGCCCGGTCGAACCCGGCGGCCATCGGCAGCCAGTCGCCGGCGACCGGCTGGAGCGCCTGGCCCTGCAGATCGCGCAGCCGCGCCTCGGCCTCCCGGTACGCCCCGGCCAGCCGGGGATGGCTCAGGGTGAGCACGCCGGTCTCGGCGGCGTCACCGGCGATCGCGTCGGCGAGCAGCCGCGCCCGGCCGCGTTCCAGCGCCACGACGGCCTTCCAGGCGTCACCCGCCTCCACGTACGCCGCCGCGGCGGCCGTCGCCAGCCCCTCCACCTGCGACAACCACCGTTGTTTGTGCTCCCTGAGCACGCTGCCGCCGACGACCCGGTCAAGGGCGTCCAAGGCGAACCCGTACGCCTCCGCCGCCGGCTCCAGCAGACCGTTCGCGACCGCGTACTCGCCCCAGCCCCTGCTCGTCATCAGCACGGCCTCCGGCTGCCGGGCGGTGCCCAGCGCGCATCCGTCGCGCAGCAGGTCGAGTCCGCGGGTCAGGGCGGCGGGGTCGGCGGTGATCCGGTGCAGGTCCCGGTAGGCGGCGGCCAGGTTCAGCCGGGCGCCGGCGGCGAAGGGGGCGTCGGGCGGGCAGAGGTCGAGCGCCTCTTCCAAGAGTCCGACGAAACGCCGCGCGCTCGGCTCGGAGTCCGAGTGGCCGGCGCGCCGGCTGACGCACGTGCCCAGATTGACCAGATGCCTGGCCCTTTCCATGCCGACGGCACTCGCCGCAGCCTCCGTCAGGAGCTCCTCAGCCCGGTCGAGCCGCGCCTCGTCCGGCCGCTCCTCCTCCCGGGTCTGCCCGAGGAGGAACGCCCCCAGGTTGCCGGCACGCACCGCGCGTTCGGTTGCGGACCTCGGAGTACGGCTCAGAACCTCCTCCATGATCCGGATCGCCTCGGCACCGGACCCGGCGTCCCCGAACGCCTGGAACTTGTGGACCAGACAGCTGGCGAGGGTCATCCACGCACGGTCCCGCTCCTGGCCGGCGACACTCGCGGTGATGGCCTCCCGCAGGGACTCGACCGCCTCCTCCAGCGCCCCGACGTCCCCCGTGGACTCGTACACGTGCCGCAGGTCCGTGGCCAGGGCGTTGACGGACGTCACCCGTGCCGGGCCGCGGGTCCTCGCGACGTCCTCGCGGTGCAGGAGCACCGCCTTGTCGAGATCGGCGGCGTCGCCCGAGGCCAGGTACCGCTGTCGCAGCGTGTTGCCGTAGACGTTGAGTACGGCGTCATACGGTTCGACGCCGGGCTCGGCGAGAGCGTGCATCTCCTCGTGCGCTCGCACGGCGGCGTCGAGGTCCTCTCGACGGCCCCGTGATAGGTACCGGTAGCGGCGGGCCACGCCCAGACCGTGCAGGTGGTAAACGCGCATCTCACTGGGAGGGAGCCCGTCGAGACTCTCCTCGTGCAGCCGGATGGCCCGGTCGAGCGCGTCGGCGTCGCCGGTGGCGTCGGACAGGTCGCGCAGGACGACGGCCAGGCGGTGGAGCCGTTCCACGCGGTCCTCCGACCCCTCGGGGGTGTGGTCCACGGCCTGCTCGGCCGCAAGGACGGCCTGCCGGATGTCGTCCTCGTCGCCGGAGAGGGCGTGCCGTCGGGTCAGGTACCCGGCCATGATCGCGGCGGTGAGACCCGGCCCGCCCGCGGTGGGATATTCGCCGGCCAGCAGCCTGCGCTCGATCGCGAGGGCGGCGTCGATCGACTGGATCGACGGCCCGCGCCCGTCGCCCGCGGAGACGTGAAAAGCGACGTCCCGCAGGGCATCTCCCGCCGCCTCGCGAAGGCCGGGGTCAGCGCGTACCGCCTCCCGCACCAGTTCGATCGCCTCGGCCACGCGGGCGGGGTCGCGCGCGGCGGTCGCGCGGGCCAGGTTGAGCAGGATGCCTGGTCTCTGTGGAGAGCGTGGAGGCAGCAGGTCCAATGCTCCGTGCAGGAGCGCGGCGGCCTCGGCCGGGTCGCCGGAGCCGCGGATCATGGCTTGGGCGGCGTTGTTGCGGGCTGCCGCGCACAGATCCGGGTGGTCTTCGCCGGCCTCGGCCGTCTCGGCGACGCGCAGCCAGATCCCTGCCGTCTCCGCCAGCGCGGCGGCGTCGCCACGGTCCGCGAGCGGCGTCAGCTCCTCGATGCGCTCCAGGTAGGGGACGATCCAGTCGGTGCCCTGCACCACGGCCCCCCGGGCCTCCAGAGCGGCCACGAAGCCGCGCTCGCGGCAGTCGCGCAGGAGGTCCCGCCAGTAGGTCAGCAGAGGGACGTAGTCGTCCATGCCCTCAGCCGCGCAGCGGTCGAGGGCATGGACCAGCCACGTGTCGAGCGCAGGATCGAGCAGGCCGAGGTGGTCCTGGAGGTAGGCGATGGCACGCTCCAGGTCGGGCCTGCTCATGAGCTCGGCGAGCTCGGCGAGAATCGGATCCTGCTCGTCGAGAGCCGGGTCCTGCTCGCCGCCTTCCTCGGGTGACGACTCCGCTGACATCGCGACCTCCCGGGGCTACCGTCGCGCGCCCCACGATCGACGCGGGGCCTGATTGCATTATCGGCTCTTCGACGCCTCCTCGGCCGATCCAGAGCTCAGGTGCCGAACCAGTGCATCGAGAACCACCAGGTCCTCCCCCGGCTCGATCGTCTGCGGGTTCAGCGCGATCGCGTCGTCGGGTACGCCGGACACCCCGACCGCGATCCGCGGGTCCCCGTCCCACAAAGCCTGCACCAACGCGTCCCGGGTCCAGCCGCTGGTTGTCAACACTCGGACAACGGCTCGCCCGTGCGGCTGGCCCGCCTCACTCGGGTACCCGCGCTCGGCAACGACACCCGGAACGTCGCGCAAGCCGGCAATCCACCGGTCGACCATCTGCTCATAGCCCGCGAGCAGTGCCTCCTCGTCCTGCTCCAACGTCCACTCGACCGCGGCGTACAGCCCGAGCAGCTCCTCCTTCCCGACCTTCATCCCGCGCCCGATCTGCTGATTCGGCGACGCATGCGCCCGGCACCCGTCGACGATCCACCGCTTCCCCAGCACCAGCCCACTGGACTGCGGTCCGCGCAGCCCTTTCCCACCGCTGAAGATCACGGCATCCGCACCGAGCTCCGTGGTGAATCGCCACAGCGAGGAGACCGGTGGAATCTGGGCCGCCGCATCCACGATCACCGGCACAGCCGGTGGACCGGCGGGGGTCGGGCCGGCCGAGGCGAGCTCCCGGGCGACTCGGATCACGTCCTCGATCGGCAAGGCATCCGCCGCGTAGTGGGCGCCGGCGAACCACAGTACGCAGGCGGGGCGTCGTACCAGCGCGGCCCGGAGCTCCTCGACCGACGGGCCGGCTTCGACGATGCGGGCGCCGGTCAGGCGGGCCGCGTAGTCGTAGCCGTTGCGTTGGCCGGCGAACATGACGACCTCGGCATCGGCCGGGAACGCCTGCGCGGGCTCACCGACACACGACGCGACCGTGAGGGTGATCGCCGCCGCGGCACCGGACGTCACGCAGGCCGCCTCGTTGCGGGTGAGCGCGGCCAGGCGCTCACCGACGTGGTCGTGGAGTTCGGGCAGGTCGACGAAGTGGGCCGCCCCCTCCGTCATCGCCTTCAGCACCGAAGGCGGCATCAGCGAGCCGCCCAGGGCGGTGAGTGTCGCGGAGGCGTTGACGACGGGCCGGACCCCGAACGGATTGGTCATACGAGGAACTTCGACATCGGTGGCACCCCGGAGAGTTCGGCCAGCCAGGCATCCAGGAAGTCGTTGTCGGTGCCATCGAGGTGGGTCAGCTTGTAGACGCTCGCAGCGGGCAACGCCTCGATCAGTGCGGCACACCAGTCGGGATCGTCGACGGCGAGCAACGTCCGGGCGGTCACCGCGGACGCATGCCGGACCGGATCGAAGTAGGCGAGAGTGTTGTCGACAATCTGCGCCGACGATCCGGCACGCAGGTGATCGTTGAGCTCCTCGAGCGGATAGCGGCTCGACTTCAGGCGTGCCTCCGCCGCCCGGTAGAACAGCAACTCCGAGACCCGGACCGCGCTGAACCCGGGCCGCCGCGCCGCCGTCAGCACCGCCAGGTCGTTCCCACGCACGGCCACCCGCGCCGGATCGACCTCGTCCAGGCTCATCAGGAACTCCGCGGCCCGCAGGCAGTCCGCCGCGATCCCGCGATAGATGTACGACGCCGGGTCGTCGATGCCCATCGTCAACAATCCCGGGTACGCCGCCGAGAACCCTTCGTCGGCCAGCCGCTGACCACGGTGCACCAGGCCGAACACGACGTACCGGCTCCGATCGTTCGGGTGCGGCATGTCGTTGACGCTCCCGTGGCGCGGCGTCTGCAGGAGCGCGGGGAACGGCCCGTCACCGGCCGGGATGCTGAGACGACCGAAGACGCGGTACGGCCCGGTGCTGGTGAGCCGCACGGTGTAGCTGGTCGCCTCGTCCGTCGTCCGCGCCGGCACCAGGTCGAGCACGGGCCGGGCCGGGATCGCGGTCAGCTCTTCGTCGACGGCGGACCAGTAGCTGTCGAAGTTCATCGGTTCACGATCCCGGGGTGAGGTGTTCGGCAAGGAAGTCCTCCACGATCCGCATCACGCCCGGCAGCCCGGCGTGGTGCGCGCAGTGCGGGTAGGTGTGCAAGGTGGTCTCACACGTCAGCACCCGCCGCAGCGCGAACCCGGTCTCCGGCGGGCACACGTCGTCCTCGAGCCCGAGGTACAGCAGCGTCGGCGCCCGCACCTTCGGCGCGAAGTTGAGCCCGTCGTAGTACGCGACCGTCTCCCGCACCCGGTCGACGTCCTTCGGGTGCACCCGCAAGTACTCGTTGATCTCCTCGTACGGATACGACCGGGTCAGTGTCGGCGCGGTCATGATTCCGCACAGGTACGGCGCTCCCGCCGCGACGCACCGGATCACGTCCGGCATGAGCGCGGCCGTCGAGATCCCGAGGCCACCGCCCTGACTCGACCCCTGCAGTCCGATCCGCAGATCGTCGACTTCCGGACGATCGAGCAACACCTCGACCGCACGCACCACGTCGAGGTAGAACCCGCGATACCCGTACGTGTTGTGGTCGACGATGTTGTGCGTCAGCAATCCCGGGTAGCCCGGGTTGAACACGTCGTTCGACCGCAGCTTTCCGCGCGGCGCCACCGCGAGCGCGGCGTACCCGAGCTCGGACCATTCCTTCGGGATCGTCGGCTCGGACATGTAGCCGGGGATCGTCACCAACGCCGGATGCGGGGCCGGCCGATCGCGCGGGACGGTGTACCAGCCTGCGATCCGCAGACCGCCATAGCTGGTGTAGCGCAGATCGTAGACGATCACCTTGTCCGTGGACAGCGACGGCATTGCGGTGAGGACCGGGTCCAGCGGGTACGACGCGCAGTCCGCCAGGCCGGCCGCCCAGAAGTCGTCGAAGTCGTCCGGCAGCTCGACCTCGACGATCGCGTTCTCGGGGTCTCTCAAAAGCGTTCTCCTCGATGGGGGCGGTGCCTACACTCGCGGCGGCGCGTGCAGCGCGGTGCCGTCGGAGGCCTTGAACAAGTGCAGGCGGTCCTGGTTGAAGCCGACGTACACCGTGCTGTCATGACCCAGCCGGAACGGCACCGGGACGCGGGCCTTCAGCAGCTCGCCGCCGATCCGGACCGTGACGAGCACGTCCGGACCGAGCGGCTCGGACACGAACACCTTCCCGGGCTGGTAGCCCGCGACCGGAGTCGGCGACAACGTCACGTCCTCCGGCCGGACGCCCAGGACGACGGCCGGGTCGTCCGGCGAAACGTCGTACCGGCCCAGCTCCTGGCTCAACGCGCCGCTGCGGAAGGTCCGGACGCCGTCGACGTCGGCCAGCTCACCGGTGACGAAGTTCATCGGCGGCGAGCCCATGAACGACGCGACGAAACGGTTCGCCGGGCGTTCGTAGATCTCCGCCGGCGTCGCGCACTGCTGGACCACGCCGTCGCGCATCACCGCGATCCGGTCCGACATCGTCATCGCCTCGACCTGGTCGTGGGTGACGTAGATGAACGTCCGCGCGACGTCCACGTGCAGCCGCTTGATCTCCGCACGCATCAGCACCCGGAGCTGCGCGTCCAGGTTGGACAGCGGCTCGTCGAGCAGATACGCGCCAGCGTCCCGCACGATCGCGCGACCGAGCGCGACTCGTTGCCGTTGGCCACCGGACAGCTCGCGCGGCTTGCGATCCAGCAGGTCCTCGATGTCCAGCGTCCGGGCCGCCTGCAGCACCTGCTCGGCGATCGTCGCCTTGGGCACCCGCATCATCTTCAGCGCGAACCCGATGTTCTGCCGGACCGTCTTGTGCGGGTAGAGCGCGTAGCTCTGGAACACCATCGCGACGTCGCGCTTGTTGGCCGGCAGCCAGCTGACCGGCTTGCCGTCGAAGAAGATGTTGCCCTCGGAGGCCCGTTCCAGGCCGCAGATCATTCGCAGGGTTGTCGACTTTCCACAACCGGACGGGCCGACCAGGGTGAGGAACTCCTGATCCTCGATGGTCAGATTCAGGTCTTTCACCGCGGTCTTGCCGCCGAACGACTTGGTGACGCCTTCGAGTCGAACCTCTGCCATCTGTCAGCCCTTCACGGATCCGGCGGCCATGCCCTGGACCAGCTTGCGCTGGAAGAGCAGGGCCAGTGCCAGGGGTGGGACGACCGCGAGCACGCCCGCCGCGGCCATCACGGTGAACTGGGTGTTGAAGTCGGTGGCGAAGTTCGCCGCCACCACCGGGATCGTCTTCGCCGCCTTCGTGCTGGTCAGGAACAACGCGAACATGAACTCGTTCCACGCGGTCATGAACGCGAACACCGCGGCCGCGACCAGCCCCGGCGCCGCGACCGGCAGGAACACCGACCACATGGCCCGGAACCAGCCGCACCGATCCACCCGGGCCGCCTCCTCGAGCTCGCGCGGCACCGAGCGGAAGAAGTCCTTCAGGATCCAGATCGTGATCGGCAGCGCGAACGTCGTGTACGAGAGGATCAGCGCCAGGTAGGTGTCCAGCAGCCCGAACGTCCGCATCAGCAGGTAGAACGGGATGATGATCGCGATCCCCGGCACCATCCGGGTGAGCAGGTAGAGCACCAGCAGCACCTGACTCCCGCGGAACTTCAGCCGCGAGAACGAGTACGCCGCGAACGTGGCCAGCAGAAGATTCAGGACCGCCGTCGAGGTGGCGACGATCAGGCTGTTCCGCAGGGAGTACGGCGTCTCGTCGATCGCCCGGCCGCCGACGAGTTGCTGGGCCTCACTCGGATGAAGGAAACCGAGATAGTTCTCCAATGTCGGGTTGACCGGAATCCAGTGCGGCGGCACGGAGATCGCGTCCACCTCGTGCATGAAACTCATCGCGACGATCCAGTAGAACGGCAACACCAGATACAGCGCGAACGCGACCGCCAGCACGTACAGGACGATCTTCTTCCAGGGGATCCGGTAGCGCAGGGGAACCTTCACCATGGTGCTCATACCTCGAAGTTCCCCTTTCGGTAGAGCAGGCCGATGTAGCCGACCGAGATCAGGAGGGTGATCGCGGTGATCACCCAGGCGTAGGCGCTGCCCAGGCCGAAGTCGGTGAAGGTCAGGACGGTCTGCACGTCGAGCAGGGCGATGGTGGTGGTCGCGTCACCCGGTCCGCCACCGGTCAGCACGTAGATGGTGTCGAAGGCGCGGAACGCGTTCATCGTCTCGAGAATCAGCACGATCAGCAGGGGGTGCAGCAACCACGGCAGCGTCACCTGGACGAACCGCTGCACCGCACCCGCTCGGTCGACCGTGGCGGCGTCGTACAGCTCTGAGGGGATTGTTGACAGTCCGGCGAGCAGGATGATGACCGAGAACGGGAGCGTGTTCCACACCTGGGCCAGTGCGGTGAACAGGAACGCGCCGGTCCCGGACGTCAGCCAGGCGTGATAGCCGTCGATCAGCCCGAGCTGCGTCAGCAGACCGTTCAGGGCTCCGGTCTTCGCGTCGAAGATGGTCCGCCACATCAGGCCGTTCACCACCCCCGGCATCGCCCAGGGCAGCAGAGCCAGGCTGAGCAGCAGACCGCGGCCGCGGAACCGCTCGTTCAGCACCAGCGCCAGGATCAGCGCGAGGACGACGGTCAGCCCGAGCACCACGAGGACGAACAGGGCCGACACCTTCAGCGCGGACAGGAAGGCCTGATCGCTGAGCAGGGCCTGGTAGTTGTCGAAGCCGATGAACTGCTTCGCCCGCGGGCGCTTCAGGTTGTTCCGTTGCAGGCTGACCCAGAACGAGTACGCGATCGGGTAGGCGACCAGCAGGGCGATCACGGTCATGGCCGGCGCGTTGAGCGCCCAGGCCTTGGCGTTGTCACCCAGCGGCCGGCGTTCGGCGAGGCCGGCCATCCTCAGTTGTACTTCTTCTTCAGCGTGTCAACGGTCTGCGCCAAGCTCGCCACCGCCGCGGACGGCTGCGTCTGGTTGCTCAGCACGCCCTGCACGACCTTGTGCAGCTCGATTTCGAACTCGGTGTACCACGGCACGCCGAGCACGTTGCGCGGCTTGGCGATCTCGCCCAGGTGGGCGTAGATCGCCGGGTCGGCGAACTTCTTCAGCGATGCGGTGACCTCCGGGTCGGTCGCCATCGACTTGTAGGCGAACCCGAGACCGCGCTGCAGGAACCAGAACTTCGCGGTGTACGGCTTCTTGTCCGCGTCGAGTCCGCCCAGGTAGGTGAGCAGCTTGAACGCGTTGTCCTTCACCTCGGTGTCCTTGGCCAGCGCATAGAGCCGGGTGTTGCTGACCGTCCCGTGCACCTGACCGTCAAGGCTCGGTATCAGCGCCATCCGGATCTTGCCCGCGGCCTTGGACTTGGTCGCGTCGTTGTAGTCGCGGCTCGCGTACCGCGCGCCGATCGTGTACGCGTACCGGTTCGCCTTCATCGCGTTGTCGATCGGGACCGCCAGCAGCTGCAGGCAGGCCGGGTCGATCACCTTCGACTTGTTCGCCGCCTGCTGCAGCCAGGCGAAGACGTCCTTCACCACGGTGTCGGTGGTGTTCATGATCGGCGCCTGCTGGTCGTCGAACATGTTGCCGCCGCTGCCGAAGACCAGCGCCCACACCCAGGACCACCAGGTGTCGGACAGTTGCGCCGGTACACCGATGGGGTACTGCAGGAGGCCGGCGTTCTTGATCTTGATCGCCTGCGCCTCCAGTTCCTCCAGGCTGGCAGGGGGTTTCTTGATTCCGGCCTTGGCGAGGATGTCGGTGTTGTAGGTCAGGCAGTTGGAGTCCGTGTAGTACGGCAGGCCGTAGCGCTTGCCCTGGTACGTCATCGCGGCCGCGTTGCCCGGGTAGATCGCGTCGTACACCTCGTCGACGCCGGCCATGCCGTCGAGCGGCTGCAGATAGTCCCCCTCGACCCAGGCCGCGAGGGAATCGTCGTACACGTAAAGGGCGTCCGGGCCGCCGCCACCGGTGAACTCGGCGACGATCTTCTGTACGTACTGCGCGCTCGTGATCGGGGTGTAGTTGACCTTGATGTTGCTGGTCTTGGTGAAGTTGTCGAGGTTCTGCTGGACGAGTGCGGCCTCGTAGTCCCAGCCCTCGAACTTCACGCTGCCGTCGCCGGTGCCTCCGGACTTGTCGTTGGAGCAGGCGGCCAGCAGGGGCGATGCGGCGGGCAGGGCCAGGCCGAGGCCTGCGTACTTCAGGATCTGGCGGCGGTTGAGCTCCATGGCTGTCCCTTCAACGCGATGGGCGCAGTAGTGCTTGGGCGATGCGTAGGCGGTACAGACGCGTCGGGCGCCCTTTCGGATGGTGCTGAGCAGTGCCTTCGACGCTCACCAGGCCCCCGGCGTCGAGTGTCCGGATCAGCCGGCGCCCGCTCTGATCCGTGATGCCGAGATGCTCGGCGAGCTCACCGGGCGAGATCGCGCGACCTTCCAGTTCGTGGTCCAGTGCCGCCAACCGGGAGACGGTCGCGGCACTGAGGCCGACGGACTTCGCGAGCTGTTCGACGTCGTCGCCGTGCTCGCGGTAGGAGTAGCTGAGCGCCGCCCGGACCGGACCCATCGGGCCGATGATCACGCCGCTGTCCTCGATCAGGTAGCCGCATGGCCCGCTCTCCCGCTCGGCCCGGGCGGCCGCTTCTTCGGCCAGGGCCACACAGTTGCGGGCGGACGCGCCGACGCCGAACCCGGCCGAGACCTGCGCACCGAGCGCCGCGGCCGCCTCGTCGAGCGCGGGCACGGCGACCCAGTTGCGGGTGATGCGCTCGAACAAGGCCTTGTGGGCGAAGACGATGACACCGCGCCGGCCGCGGTCCTCGATCCACGCGCCGGCGAACTCGGGGGTGTTGAGCAACAGATTCATCAGGCCGATCCGGGCCCGTTCCTCGTCCTGCGAATGCGAGATCAGGAAGACTCCGGCGGCGAAGCGTTGTGCGCTGGCTCGCTCGGACTCGATCCGGAGCGCGAGCTCGTGCAGCTCGGTCCGGATCGTCGCCGGCACCGGCATGCCGCTCATGATCGGGATCTCGCCGGACAGCTGCTCGCGGACGGCGGCGCGGACGCTGATCACGTAGCTGCGGTCGCCGAACCGGTGGTACGCGGAACGGTGGAACTCGACGATGTCCTCCACGGATTGCGTGGGGGCATACGGCAGGCAGTCGATGGCGTCGGCGTCGAGTTCGAGCGCGGTGGCGACCGCCTCGACCGCCTCGGTGGGAAAGGTGTCGATGCTGACCGGGGTGCGACCCCAGCCACGCTCCTGGGCACGATAGAGCGCGAGGGTCAGGTCGAGCGCCGACGAGCGGATCACACCGACCGGGAGGCCGGGTGGGAGGAGTTCGCGGCTGGCCGTGTACGGGACCGGGCCGGCCAGGAAGCCGTCGAGCCGGGTCGTGCTCAGGAACTCGGCGACCTTGGCGCGGATCTCGTCCTCGTGGTCGTAGCTGACCCACTCCAGGTCGACCCCACGGAGCGTGTTCGCGGCTTCCCAGAACAGCTCCCTGTGCGTCGAGTGGGTCACCACTCCGATCACAATCGCCACGACGCCCCTTTGCGAACTAGGTTCGGAAATGACTCGTAAGTCCGATGCCGACAAACTCCCCCGTCCCGGGGGCCAGGTCAAGGGATCA
The DNA here is from genome assembly GCF_040680035.1 of Nonomuraea sp. NPDC052116. NCBI lineage: Bacteria > Bacillati > Actinomycetota > Actinomycetes > Streptosporangiales > Streptosporangiaceae > Nonomuraea > Nonomuraea sp. NPDC052116. The sequence goes on from NZ_JBFAWA010000039.1 coordinate 63,006, forward strand.
GCCCAAAGAAATTCCCCGGCAACAAGCCGGCCGCCGAGGGCCAATGGTGTACCGAAGGACGGGTAGCGGTCGGGTCAACGGGGGCCGATGGGAGGCTTCAGGCGGCGAGCGGCGTCCTGAGAAGCTGGCCCGTCCGCTGGTTATGGGGTGGTGCCGGGCGGCGGCTCGCAGATCGTGGTGCGGCCGGATGGTCTTGGCGGTGGTGCAGCGGTCGTGCAGGGGGCAGGCGGCGCATAACCCGGTGAAGGTGGCGCGGCGTTGCTGGTAGCGGCCTGCCGGGGCGGCGAGCGGGACGGTGCGCCCCCGCGGGGCAGGTGACCGTGCCGGCGCCCGTGTCGATGACGAACAGGATCTGCAGCGGGCCGCGCTCGTGGTCGAGCAGGTCGGGGGCGGCGGCGTGGCGGGCCTCGGGATCGGCGGTGGAGACGATCCGATCGGGTGGGACACGGCGGGCAATCCGCCACCGTCCACCGGTGCCATCGGAGCCGTCGGCCACTTCGACGTCGTGGCATGCGATGAGGGCCAGCAGGCCGACTGCCTCATCGCCCCAGGCGATCTTCGGCTTGCCGAGGTCGGCGCAGTCGTGGGCATGACAGTGCGCCGCGACGAGCGCGGCGGCCCCAGGTACCTGGCGGGCCAATCGAATATTCGAGCCCTACACGGCCGCGACGCAGGTGAGCACGGGAACCACGACAGCCGGTGGACACGGGCGGGGTGTCCACCGGCTGTCGGGCCGTTCGCTCAGCCGCCGGCGGCCGCCTTCTTGATCAGTTCGGCGACGGCGTCCGGCCGGGAGATGTAGATGGCGTGGCTGCCGTCGACTTCGATCACCGTGGCACCCGCACGCTCGGCCATCGCCCGCTGAGCCGGCGGCGGGATCGTCTGGTCACCGGTGGCCACCAGGTACCAGCTGGGCTTGGAGCGCCAGGCAGGTTCGGTGACGGCGCCGCCGACCGCGCCGACGCCCCACGGCACCTGCGAGTCGGCCATGAACGCAGCCTGCTCCGCGGGCAGGTCACCCGCGAAGGCGCCGTGGAACTTGTCCCGGTCGAGCACGAGGAACCCGTCGCCCAGGGGCACGATCGGCGGCGCCGGCGCGCCCGGCGGCGGGTCGGCGATGAGCGTCTGCACGGATTCCCCCTTGTCAGGCGCGAACGCGGCGACATAGACAAGTGCCGCAACTCGCGAGTGGGTACCGGCCTCACTGATGACCGAGCCGCCGTAGGAATGCCCGACGAGCACGGTCGGGCCGTCCTGACGGTCCAAGATCTGCCGGACGGCCTCGGCGTCGCCCTCCAGCGTCAGCGTGGGGTTCTGGACAACGCTGACCCGGTAGCCGTCCCGCTTGAGCAGGTCGTACACCGCCTGCCAACCCGATCCATCGACGAAAGCGCCGTGCACGAGCACGACGTTGACCGCGGTGGGCGTCATGACCCATCCTCCTTGCTTACCTGTTCGATGCAGACGTGACTGGACTTCGACATCCACCCGTGCGCTCTGACGTCAAGCGCCGGTCAGGTCATCGCCTCGTCACTCACGCCCGAAGCGTATGAGTGCGTACTGCATAGGCACTGACCAGAAACTGACCCCAGCGCACGGCCCCTTTCCTTACACCCGCGTGGCCTCGGGCCCTCAGAGACCTGCTACCACCGCGGCGCCCAGCCCCAGCAGGACGACGCCGGTGGTCACGCTGAGTCCCCGCAGGACGGTCGGCTGCGATACCAGAGCGCGCCCTCGGCTGACGGCCCAGGTGAGCGCCATGTACCAGGAGGCGCTGACGAGCGCCCACAGGGCTCCCAGGGCGACGGTCGACAGGAACACCGGGCCTTCCGCGGTCACGAACTGGGGCAGCACCGAGACGGCGAACACGCCCGCCTTGGGGTTGCCGAGGTTGGTGATCAGGCCGGTGAGGTATCCGCCCGCGAAGCCAGTGCTGCGCCCGCCCTCGCGGGGCGGGCGGGTGGAGCCGGTGGTGAGCGCGGTCCGTAGCGTCTTCACCCCGAGGATCATCAGCACGATGCCGCCTGCGATCCGGAGCACCGCGTACGCGGTGGGGCTGGCCAGCAGGACGGCGGACAGCCCGGCCGCGGCGGCCGTGGACCACAGCAGGAAGCCGCTGGCATTGCCCGCGAGCGTGCCTCGGAGCGTACGTCGGCCGCCTTCCAGAACCTGCCGGATCATCAGGGCTTGACTCGCGCCTGGCAGCATCGCCAGCAGCAAGGTGGTGGCGATGAAAACGGGCACATGCGTGGGCATGGGAAAGAACCCCTCCCGGGGATTGCGGCCGATGGGTGCACCACCAGGCTTCCTGTCTCGCGCCCCTAAGAGAAGTTAAAAGAGAAGGGTGCAGCGTTAGGATTAGTGAATGCTGGTGGATCCGGGACAGCTGCGGCTTCTCGCGTTGATCGAGCGGCACGGCTCCCTGACGGCTGCGGCTCACGCACTCCGACTCACGCCCGCGGCGGTCACCCAGCAGGTGGCCAAGGCCGAGCGCGACTGGCAGGTGCCCCTGGTCATCCGTGGTCCTCGCGGAGCGACGCTCACCGCGGCCGGTGCGCTGCTCGCCTCCCACGGTCGAACTGTGGAGGAGGCATCGGACAGGGCCGAGGCGGAACTGGCCGCACTGCTCGGCCACCTCTCGCTCCGTCTGCGGATCGGGACGTTCCAGGCGGCTGCCCTGCACCTGCTGCCACCCGCCCTGACGGCCCTGCGGCACCGCCATCCGGACGCCGACGTCTCGGTCGTGGACGTGGTGTCCGGACGCGGAGCGGACGAGATCAGCGCGGGCCGCCTGGACGTGGCCATCGTCGCGTCCTGGGGCACACCGCTCGCGCCGCCCCCACACCTACGGGCCCACTCGCTCCTGTTGGACCCGATGGTCGTGGTTCTCCCCGATGACCACCCACTGGCCACCGGGCAGCCCGCGGACACCGAACTTCACCTGGAACAACTGCGCGACGAATCGTGGGTCTCCATCCTGGCCGGCCATGCCGCCCGCGAACAGTTCCACGACGCCGCCCGCGAGGCCGGCTTCACTCCCACCGTGCGGTTCGAGACCGAGTCCTACGACGTCGCCCAGGCCCTCGTCGGCACAGGCATCGCAGTGTCCCTGGTCTCGCGCCTGGCCCTGACCCACGCGCCTGGCACCACCCATCGCGAACTGGCCCACCCCCGGCCCTACCGCCGGCTCTACGCCGTGACCAAAACCGACGCCAGCCTCACCCCGCTCGCAGACATGCTCATCGACCTCCTGCGTGATGTCGCCCGCGACATCACCGCCACCTGGGAGGCTCCCCTGCGAGAAACCCAACGCTCATCGAACTCACCGCACGGAGTCTGAAAGCCCGCGGTTCTGAATCGGCACCGCCTGGTCCGACCGACCATCGACGCCGGCAGCCGGCTCGGCTGTACCCTTTGGCGGGTCAGTGCGCGAGCACCTCCGGGAAGCCGAACGTCGCGGCCAGCGCGGGATCGTGGAACTTGATCACGCGGGAGACGCCGGTGGCGGTGGGGGCCAGCACCACGGCGCCGTCGGCTCGGAGAACGCCGTCCGCATCCCGGTGGTACACGACGGCGGCGGGCTGGCCGTTGGCGGTGGTCGCGATCATCCGCCAGTCGCCCGGTGTGCCCAGCACGTACGCGTCGAGCATGTGGATGCACCTCGCCCGGCCCGCCTGCCAGTCGCGGAATGGCGTCGCCTCCAGCGTGGCGTCCGTGCGCAGCACCTGTTCCAGCAGGCCGGCGTCGGAGCGCTCGAAGGCCGCGATGTAGCCGTCGAGCAGCGCGCGTGCCCGCGGGTCGGTCGGTTCGAGCAGCTCCGCGGGCTCCGGCTGCAGTTCGTCCAGCCGGGCACGGGCCCGCTGCAGACCGCTCTTGACCGCCGCCGTGGTGGTGTCGAGGATCTCCGCGGTCTCGGCCGCCGAGAACGCCAGCACCTCGCGCAGGATGAGGATCGCACGTTGGCGGGCGGGCAGGTACTGCAGGCTCACAATGAGCGCCAGCCGCAACGACTCGCGTTCGACCACCACCGCGGCCGGATCGTCGGCGGGCGGGGCGATCCATGCGTCCGGCAGCGGTTCCAGCCACGACACCTCGCCCGGTGCAACGGGACTCGGCGGGCGATCGGGCCCGTCGTACGAGCCTGTCAGACCTGAGGGCAGCACCCGGATCTGGCGCGGCTTCAACGCTGTCAGGCAGACGTTGGTGGCGATCTTGTAGAGCCAGGACCGAATCGACGCCCGGCCCTCGAATCCGGAGTAGGACCGCCACGCCCGCAGATAGCTCTCCTGCACCAAGTCCTCGGCGTCGTGCGCCGAGCCGACCATGCGGTAGCAGTGCGCCAGCAACTCCCGGCGAAACCGCTCAGTCTCGGTGGTGAACCGGTCTCGATTCGGTGCCACCCGCAGCTGCGACGTCACGCCGCGAGCCTAGTGCTGCCACACGTCTGAGCGTGGTCCACGTGGCGATGCCGCCGGCAACGCCAGGCTCCGCCTCGGCCACTTTCGACGACGCGGGTACTTTCTCGGAAAGGCGGCATCTGCGATCAGACCTCGTCGAGCTGAAGGATCATGCCGCGGAAGGTCGCGTATCGGGCCAGGTTCGCCACGGCGTCCTCGGCGGTGCGCCGGCCGATCTCGGACCCGAGCGCGGCTTCCAGCGCAGCCATATCGTCCCAGTCCAGCATCACGACCATGTAGCACGGCTCGCCGATCACGGCTGCCGGCTCATGACTGCGCGTGTAACGACGCAGGCCCGGATACTGTTTCGCCAACGGGATGTGGACATCGTTGTAGTGACGTTCGAACGCGTCGACGTCGGAGGGGGCGTCGTACATCACGACGAATCGCGCCGCCTGCTTGGCGGCCGGGTCCACGGTTGCAGTCATCTGTTTCAACTCCTGTCAGGGAAACTTCCGGTGTGCGGCGTCACCGGCTCGGTACAAGGGGGGCTTCCTCAAGGCAACAGGGCCAGTTTGCCGACGGTGGCCCTGGCTTCCAGTTCCGTCAGCGCTTTCGGGCCGTCGGCCAGTTCGTACACGGTGGGCAGGCTGGGGGCGAGCACGCCGGCCGCGACCAGCGCGGACAGCTCACCCATGAGCTCGCCGAAGATCTGCGGCGCGGCCTGGATCAGCACGCCGATATTGAGGCCGATGACGTGGACCTGGTGCTTGTACACCAGCTCCCAGTTGGTGATCGGGGCTTCGCCGCCTGCCACGCCGTAGACGACGACCCGGCCGGTGACCCGCTTGGCCACGGCCAGGCTGGCGGCGAAGGTGACGCCGCCGGCCGACTCCAGAACCACATCGACGCCGGAACCGCCGGTCAGCTCCGTCACCTCGGCGGCGAGGTCGCCGCCGAGGGAGTCCAGAACGTGGTCGGCTCCCAGTGCCAGCACCGTCTCGTGCTTGCCCGGCGAGGCGGTGGCGATGACCGTCGCACCGTAGTGCTTGGCGATTCTCACCGCAGCCTGGCCGGTCCCGCCCGCCGCGGCGTGGATCAGCACAACGTGCCCGGCGGCGATGCCGCCCAGAGGCTTGAGCGCGGCCAGCGCGGTGGGCCAGTTCACGACCAAACCGAGCGCCTGCTGCTCCGTCCAGCCCGAAGGCACCGGCACCGCCGCAGCCGCGGGCAGGACCACGTACTCGGCGAAAGCGCCGTCTCCGACGCCGACGACACGGGCCCCCGGTTGCGGGCCGGTCACCGCCTCGCCCACCGCGACGACCTCACCGGCGGCCTCGAAACCCGCCACGTACGGTGGCCGCGGGCCGTCCAGGAACGTGCCGTGGGCCTTCGAGAGGTCGGCGAAGTTGACCCCGGCGGCGGTGACGCGGATCAGGACCTCGCCCTGGCCGGGGCTCGGCACCGGCGCGTCGGTGATCAGACGCATGTCCTGCGGGCCGTTGAGGGAAGTCTGCTGCAGCGCGCGCATGGTCGCGGGAACGCTCATCGGCGATCAGTCCTTCTTTCTCGGCGTACATGAGAGAGACCGACCGGCCCGTTACGCGGGCCGCGCCTCTCACCATGTAGACCCCGGCCACCACAAGAAGGAATCGACCCCTTCGTCGCCGGTGCGTGGCCGCGAACCTGCGCCGCGCTCCCTTTCACCATGGCTGAGGGTAAACCGCTGGTCCGGCCGACGCGTGATCATTAACATCGTCGGGCGTGGCACCAGAGATTCCCCCGGGCCGGACGGCGGCCGCCGACGGGGACAAGGCTGACGCCTCCGAGCACGGTCGCATCGCCGACGAGATGCTGGACCGGTGGGGTGGGTTGGCCTCCGGGCTGCCGCTGCTGGGCGCCGCCTCGGACGAGGAGGACGAGTACGGTTTGCGGCATCTGGTTCGGCATTTGGCCGCGGCGGGCCGTGACGAGGACGTGCACCGGCTGCTGGCCTGCGAGCGTCCCTCTCCGGGACGGGCCGGCGCGGTGAACACGTGGTTCGACGCCCGCGACCGCGTCGGCCAGGCCGACGGCTACCTCGCCGACTTGGAGCTCGCGCGGCGTCTGGCCCGCAAGGCCACCGACGTCGCCATCGCCGCCGGTCGAACGGCCCCCTCGCTCGGGTTGGAGATGCGTTACGCATTGATGGCGGTCTGCGCGCGGTTCACGGGGACCCGAACCTACGACGAGCTGCCCCCGATGCTGGTCGAAGCCGGGATCTGGGACGTCACGCGGGCGCTGACCGCCGCGCGGCGCGAAGACGGTCACGAGCGGCGCGCCGAGTACCTGTCCGCCCTGCTGCCTCACCTGCCGGCCGAGGAGCGGCAGCAGGTGCTGCACGAACTGCTCCACCCGGGATTCCCGAACGTGCTCCGCGAGGTGTGGCCGCGACTGAAGGCGGATGAGTTCGCCCACGTACTGACCGTCCTGGAAAACGACGACCCGTGGTACGTGAGTCATCAACTGGAGGAGCTCGCCCCGCACCTGCCGCCCGAGCTGCTGGGACGGGCGGTCGCGCTGGCGGTGGCGCTGCCCCTGGACTGTCGCCGTGACCAGGCCCTGGCGGCGCTGGCTCCGCACCTTCCGCCCGCACTGGCGCGTGCGGCCCTGCCCGCCGCGACGGAGTTGGCGGACGGACGCGACCGGGCCCACGTGCTGTCCGCGCTGATCCCCCGGCTCCCGGACCAGGACCGGCCGGAGACGCTGACCGCGCTGCGCGCCGCCGTCGCCGCGATCGATCCTCAGGCCGAGGTGAGGCTGTGGCGTTGGGGCGAACTGCTGGCCCTGCTGCCCACGGCGGAACGCCCGGCGGCGCTGGCCGACCTCCCGACCGACTCGTGGGACCGCGCCGAGCTCCTGATGCACGCGGCCGAGCGCGTACCCGCGCGGGATCGCGCCCCGCTGTCGACCGCCGCCCTGACGGCGGCGCGCGACATCGCCGATCCGCTGGTCCGGGCCCGCGTCCTGATCCAGCTCGCCGAACTGCTTCCACTCGAAGAGCAGGCCGCCGTGCTCGCCGAGGCACACACCGCGTCGCGTGAGATCACCGAACCGCCCTACGGCGCGTGGGTGCTCACCGAAATGCTCGAACCGCTGCCCGCCCACCGACGGCACGCCGTGCTGGCCGAGGCGCTGACGATCACACGGTCGCTGCCCGCCTACGACGTCGACGACGGCACAAGAGACTGGGACGACCGCGCGCGGCTTCTCATGGAGATCTCCACCTGGCTGTCCCCCGATGAGGCCGAGGAGGTGCTCGCCGAGACTCTCGACCTGATTCGCGCGGTCGACGACGAGGACCAGAGATTCCACGGCCTCCTCGCCATTGCCGAACTCCTGACCGGACGACGGCGCCACGCGGCCATGGCCGAGGCTTTGGACATCCGGCTCGAGGACGTCGGCTACGAGAACTATTTCCACGGTCAGCTTGCGAGAATGGCACCACTCCTGTCTGAAGAGCTCATGGTCAGAGCACTGAACGAGCTCCAGGAACTGAACCGCCCGGGATACCTGGGCCGCACCCTGCTCGGTGTCGCCGAGCACCTGTCCGGCCTCGCGGTCGACCGCGGCCTGGACATCGCCCGAAAGCTCACCGAACGTCCCCATTACCAGGCTGCCGCGCTCGCCGCCCTCGCCGACCGGCTGCCCTCCGCCGAACGTCGCGCGGTCCTGCGCGAGGCCGAGGCCATGGCTCGCAAAAATCGGCAGGGCATGATCCACGTCGCACGCCGCGTCCCGATCGGACGCCGTGCCGCGCTGCTCGCCGAGGAATTGTCTTTCCGCCAACGCGGCTTCCGGGCTGACCAGGACGAGGCGCTGGCCTCGCTCCCCGATGAGGCGGCCCGTCCGGTCCTGTTCGCGTATGTCCCGGTGCCGGTTCTGGACCGCAGATGGGACGAGGACGGGCAAATCCTGCTGCGCCGGGCTCAGCGCGCATGGCGGCGCGGCGCGGGCCGCACCGTGGTGATCGGGATCGTCCGTACGGCGCTCGAGAAGTACGGCCATCAGGATCCCCCAGGCTCGGCCGCCCTGACGAGCGTCGCCCGGGACCTCGGCGGCCCCCTGGCCGAATGCGAGTATCGAAGAGCCGTGCACGACATCTATCGCTGGTGGCCTTAGGGTCCGTGGGTGAGCGCCGCAAGGGTGATACTGACCTCGTCTTCCCCGTGCGGACGACCGAACACTCGGGGACTCTGTGAGCATGTTGCGCAGGCCGTGAATCCTGATCCTCTCGTCTCGCAACGGCCGCCCCCGCTCTCGATGTATGCGGCATACATGCGCAACGGGCGGTGCCGGAGCCGTTACCTCCAGCGGTAGGACGGTGCGATCGTCATGATCGGGTGGTCGCTGCGAGCGGGACTGGTGTGGCTCCAAGCGCCGGTCGGGTTCGCGGTCACGCCCAGGACGTGCACACGCCGCGAGCTCGCGGTGCTCGCTAGGCGAAGGGCTCCACGTCGAGCTCCGACAAGGACCGGCGGCGGCTGCGCTGCCACGCCTGGTAGGCCGGCATCGCCTCCGCCTGCTCCCGGTACGCCGCGGCGAGCACGTCACGGATACCCGGTACGTGCTCGGCGACCGGCGAGCCCGCCGACCACAGGAGCCGCTCCCGTACCCACATCGGGTCGCCGGCCAGTGGCCTGACCACCACGTTCTCGCGCTCGGCCGTGATCGCCCTGCACAGGGACACTCCGTGCCCCTGGCTGATCAGGGAGAACACCAGGCTGGCGTCGGTGCGCTGGATGCGCCGCGGCACGAACCCCGCGCGGCGGCAGGTGTCCCGGAACATCGCCCGCATCCTGATGTCCTTGCCGACTCCCGGCAGCCAGCGCTCGCCGGCCAGCGCGGCCAGCGGCACCTCGGGTTCGGCCGCGAGCGGGTGGTCCTTCGACAGGACGACGAAGACGGGCTCGACGGCCAGCACCGCTTCGCTCAGCCCTTCGGGCACCGGCAGCTCGTAGCCCGGATAGTCGACGCTCAGCCCGATCTCCAGCCGGGATTCGGCGAGCAGTTCGACCAGTTCCTCGTCCGCGTCGCTCACGTGCAGGGACACCTCGGCCTCCGGCAGCAACCGGCGGCTGACCGTCATCAGGCCGGCGGCCATCGGCCCGGCCGTGGCGCCGAGCCTGAGCGTCGCCAGGTCGCTGTCGGCGTCACGGCGTTGCACGTCGCGCATCAGATCGTCGTGCAACGCGATGATGCCCTGGGCATGGGACAGGACCATGGCACCCAACGCCGTGGGCTTGGCGCCGGTTCCGTCGCGGGCGAAGAGCCTCCCGCCGAGCGCGCGCTCGATCCGCTGCAACTGCGCGGTGACGGCCGGCTGGCTGTGGCCGAGCACGGCCGAGGCTCGGCTGATGCTGCCGGACTCGGCGATCGCCGCGACAACCCGGAGGTGGCGGATCTCCAGCTGCATAACGCGATGTTATGCCCGATTAGGAGTACCTACACCCAACGTCTTGATCTCAGAATCTTCCCTGCACCATCAGGAAGGAATTTGATGTCCAGGACGTCTCTGCGCCGGCGCCTGCCCGGTCTCTTGCTCACCACCGCCCTGTTAACCGCGGGTCTGACCTCCACCGCGAGCGCGGAGCCCACGCCGAGTACCGATCCGGCACCCTCCCGGTGGACCTCCGGCACCCAGTCCACGGCGCCCCGCGGCTCGTGGGTCACCCTGCTGACGGGCGACCGGGTCTATGTCGAGGGGAACCGGGTCTCGATCGACCCCGCTCCCGGCCGCGAAAAGGTCGGTTTCAGCCAGTACGAACGCGACGGGCACCAGTTCGTCGTGCCGAACGACGCCCAGAAGCTGGTGTCGGCCGCCCGGCTCGACCGGCGGCTGTTCGACGTGACCGGGCTCGTCCAGGCCGGATACGACGACGCGCACGTCGGCGACGTGCCCACCATCGTGTCGTACGAGGCCAAGGCCGCTGCCCGGGTCAGGTCGGCCGGGAAGGTCACCCGCACGCTGCCCAGCATCGGCGCCGCCGCGGTGAAGGTCGGCAAGGCGAGAGCGCACGAGTTCTGGACCGAGGTGACCGCCGGCCCGGCGACCCAGCGCACCGTGGCGTCCGGCATCGGGCGGATCTGGCTCGACGGCAAGCGCGAGGTCTCGCTGGACCAGAGCGTGAAGCAGATCGGCGCGCCGACCGCCTGGGCGGCCGGATACGACGGCAGCGGGATCACCGTCGCCGTGCTGGACACCGGAATCGACAACTCCCACCCGGACCTGGCCGGGAAGATCGTCGAGGAGAAGAACTTCACCGACGCCGCCGACACCGTGGACACCGTCGGTCACGGCACGCACGTCGCATCCACCATCGCCGGCAGCGGTGCGGCATCGGGCGGAAAGTACCGCGGCGTGGCACCCGGGGCGAACCTGCTGATCGGCAAGGTGTGCAGCACCCGCAACTGCGCCGAGTCGGCGATCCTGGCCGGGATGGAGTGGGCCGCCGAGCGGGCGAAAGTGGTCAACATGAGCCTCGGCGGCACCGACTTCCCGGGCGTCGACGTCCTGGAGGAGGCGGTGAACCGCCTGACCGCGGCCACCGGCACGCTGTTCGTCGTGGCCGCGGGCAACGAGGGCCGCGACGGCGGTGTGTCCTCGCCGGCCACCGCGGACGCCGCACTCGCCGTCGGCGCGGTCGACAAGCAGGATGCCCTGGCGTCATTCTCCAACCGCGGGCCGCGCGTCGACGGCGCGATCAAGCCGGACATCACCGGGCCGGGCGTGGGCATCGTCGCGGCGCTGGCGAAGGGATCCGACTATCCGGAGTACTCGCCCGGATACACCCAGCTGAACGGGACGTCGATGGCCACGCCGCACGTCGCGGGAGCGGCGGCGCTGCTGGCGCAGCAGCACCCGAAGTGGACCGGCCCCGACCTCAAAGCCGCGCTGGTCGCCACGGCCAAGCCGAACCCGGGCCTGAACGCCTTCCAGCAGGGCGCCGGCAGGGTCGACGTCGGCCGCGCGGTCCAGCAGGCCATCCTGCCCGACGTCACCGGCCTCGCGCTCGGGTCGCAACCGTGGCCGGCCGAAGACGACGTTCCCGTGACGAAGACGATCACCTACCGGAACGACGGCACAGCGCCCGTCACCCTCGACCTCACGACCACGGCGGCCGGCCCGGACGGGGTCGCCGCGCCGGCCGGGCTGTTCACGGCCAGTCCGGCGCGGGCCGTCGTGCCGGCCGGTGGGACCGCGGCGGTCACCCTGACCGCCGACACCCGGGTGCCGTCGGCGACAGGCACCTTCACCGGAATGCTGCTGGCCTCGAACGCCGACGGCGTGTCGGTGCGGACCCCACTGACGATCACGAAGGGACACGAGACCCGCACCGTCACCTTCAAGCTCACCGACCGCGCGGGCGCGCCAGCGAGTGACTACGACCTGTCGGTGGTCGGTCTCGATCTGGACGTCTTCCAGGTTCCCTATGACGCGTCGGGCACCGTGAAGGCCAAGCTCCGGCCCGGCCGCTACCACATTCAGGCCACGGTGATCACACCTGACGGGACCTCGACGCTACTGGTGCAGCCGAACCTCACCGTCGGGCACACCGACGACGGAGTCCTCACGCTCGACGCGCGCCAGGGCACACCGGTGTCGGTGACGGTACCGAAGTCCAGGGCGCGGACCCGGCTGGCCGCGGCCGGCTTCTTCCGCGGCCTGCCGCGCGGATACGGCCTGGCGGCGCGGATCGTCGGCGCCGACTTCGGCAAGCTGTTCACCGCGGACCTGGGTGAGGAGGTGACGGCCGATCAGGGCACGCTGGTGTCGGAGGTGCGCAGCTTCTGGGCCGAGCCGGGCGCCGACGGCACTTTCTACGGCTCGCCGTACGAGTACGACCTCGTGCAGTTCGTCCGCGGGCGGTTCCTCACCGGCTACCGCCACACCGTACGCCCCGGCGAGCTGGCGACCGTGGTCAACCGCAACCACGGCGTGACCCCGGACAAGCAGCAGGGCTACATGCACAACTTCGGTTTCCCGCCCGAGGGCGGCAGCGCGATGTCGGGACCGATCAGGTATGACGTGCCCAGCACCCGGACCATCTACTACAGCGCGAAGGGCGTGGTCTGGGACAACCGGTGGGAGACGAGCGGAGCGCGCCAGACGCAGTTCTGGTACGACGACACCACCTGGCAGCCGGGCAGGAAATTCGTGGTCGACTGGCAGCGCGGACCCGCCGGGCCGAAGTTCAACCCGCGCACGTACGTCGCCCGGGCCGGGAACACGATCATGTTGAACGTCCCGCCGTTCGGCGACGACTCCGGGCACACCGGCTACTCGCTGCTCGACGGCGGCCGGGTCGGGTTCTACCGCGACGGCGTCCAGCTGGCCGAGATACCGAAGTACTTCTACGACGCCAGCGGGCCGGTGCCGTCGGCCGAGAGCACCTATCGGCTGGAGTACGACGTCGACCGTACGACCGGCTTCAACGCCTCCACCAAGATCAGCGGTGCGTGGACGTTCAAGTCCGGTGAGGTGGCCACGGACAAGTGGACGTACCTGCCCCTGGCGTCGTTCTCCTTCACGCCGCAGGTCGACCTGGCCAACAGCGCACCGGCCGGCCGGCCGTTCATGGTGCCGGTGAGCCTGAAGGCCCAGCCGGGCTCGGCCGCCTCGCGCACGCGGCGGGTCAGTGTCGAGGTCTCCTACGACGAGGGCGCGACGTGGCGGAAGGCGGCCCTGATCCCGACCGGAACGGACACGTGGCTGGCCACGCTGAACCACCCGGACAAGGGGTCGGTGTCCGTACGCGCGCACGCGGAGCGGGCCGACGGCGGCACCGTCGACTACACCGTCATCCGCGCCTACAACCTGCGATGACGCCCGGCGGGCTTCGGGTACGTTGCCCGAGGCCCGCCGTAGTACCGCGGCGGCCGGCAGAATGCGTGCGTCACCGTTGAACGAACACTCAGAATGCGCCCTGTCGTCAGGGGTGTCGAAGGAGCGGCGGATCAGCCAGGGGCAGGCGATCCGGTTGGTCTCGGGCCGGGCCTGGTCACCTGGATCACGATGGGCCTCTGGTGGTGAGCTGGACGCGGCGGAAGATCCGCCACAGGGTCAGGTCGTCGAGGGTCTTGGCACTCCCGGCAACGGCGGCAATCGCGCACGGTAGCGGAGAACACCGGCGGGCGTCGAGAAAGCCGCTGACCCCTAATGTTTCGGCGTTCCGTAAGGGTCGTGCGGCGTGTCGGCGTAGGCCCACTGATGGTCACGGGCGTGACGGCAGGCCACCTCGACGTCCCCGGCGCGCATGACGTCCAGCAGCTCGCGGTGCTCGTCGGCGACCCGCTCGAGTTTCGGCCTGGTGACCATGAGAGCGATGGCCGTGCGCGCCTCGATCTGCAGCGCCTCCCAGGCGCGGGTCAGCAGCACGTTGCCGCCGGCCTGCACGACGTGCCGGTGAAACCGCGCGCTCGCCAGGCCGATGCCGTGCACGTCGTTGTCACGGGCACAGCGGTACATCTCCTCGACCGCCTCCCCCAGCCGGTCGAAGGGGAGCGTTCCGGCCAGCATGGCGAGCCGCGTCGCGGTCTCCTCAAGGGCCGCCCGCACGATGTACGCCTCGCGGATGGTCTGCTCGGCGAAGGGAAGCACCTGGCTGCCGTGACGAGGCCGGCCGTCGATGAGGCCGAGGCCCTCGAGCTGCCGGAGCGCCTCCCGGACCGGGGCCTGACTCGTTCCGAACTCGATGGCGATCTTCGTCTCGATCAGCCGGTCACCCTCGCCGAGTTCGCCGGAGACGATCCGTTGCAGCAGACCGTCGCGGATCTGTCGGCTCAGCGTCGGTCGCGCGGAGCGCGGGCTCCCCGTGGGTTCCGACAAGAAACCTCCTGACGTTGAGGGCCCGGCGGGCCCTTGACTCTTCGATCATGCCACGTAAGTTAATTATCGATATCGATAAGTGGAGTGCACATGCTGACCTCCGTTCAGACACCCGAGAGTCCCGAAGCGGCTCATGCGGCGCTTCAGGCCGGGGCCGTGCCTCTCGGCGGCGGCACCTACCTCCTGCCCCGCCTGGACGATCAGTCCGGCCGCGACCTGCGGCTGGTCAGCCTGCGCCGGGCGGGACTGTCCGGCATCGACGTCGAAGGCGACACGGTGACCCTGGGCGCGGCCACCACTCTCGCCGACATCGAGGACGACGATCGGCTGAGCTACCTGTCCGGCTGTGTGCGGTCGATCGCCGCACCGCCGGTCCGCAGCCTCGCCACCGTGGCAGGCAACCTCTTCGTGCCACAGCCGTACGGCGACCTGGCGGCGGCCCTTCTGGCCCTGGACGCGGAGCTGGACGTGCTCGGCGCCGACGGCGCCCGCCGCGAGCCGCTCGAGCGGGTCGTCACCGATGGCCTGCGGGCGGGCGACCTGGTGACCCGCGTCCGGTTCACCGCTCCGGCCAAGGACACGTTCCGGTTCTACAAGGCAAGCCGGCGGCGGCTCAACTCAGGATCCATCGTCACGGTGGCGGCCCGGATCACGATCGAGGACGGCCTGGTCGGCGACATCCGTATCGTGCTCGGCGGCCTGGCGCGGCGCTTGGTACGCGCGGTCGGCGCCGAGCGCGTTCTGCTGGGCGCGCCGCTGAACGCCCAGGTCGTCGCCCAGGCAGCCGGAGCCGACGTCATCGAGCCGTTCGACGACGCCTACGCCTCCGCCTGGTACCGCGCTCGGGTCTACCCCGTCCACCTGCGTCGCGCCCTGCTGGGGGCCTGAAAGGGGATCGCATGGCCTCGACAATCGTCACGCTCAAAGTGAACGGCACGGAGCGGGAGCTGATCGCCCGGCCGTCGACGACGCTGCTGAGCGCGCTGCGCGACACATTGGGACTGATGGGGGCCAAGCGCGGCTGCGCGCAAGGGGGCTGCGGCAGCTGCACGGTGCTGCTGGACGGCCGGCCCGTGGTCTCGTGCCTGATCCCCGTCGTGACGATCGACGGCTCTGCCGTGGAGACGATCGAGGGCCTGGCCGAGGGCGACCGGCTCGGCGACGTACAGCAGGCGTTCGTCGACCTCTTCGCGACGCAATGCGGGTTCTGCACCCCGGGGATGATCATGTCCGCCACGGCCCTGCTCAACCGGAAGCCGGATCCGACCCGCCAAGATGTCACCGAGGCGATCTGCGGGAACGTCTGCCGCTGCACGGGATACGAGCCGATCATCGCCGCCGTCCTCGCCGCCGCGCAACGCCGCCGCAGCGCCCCGCTCACGAACGCGGAGGCCGAGGTCTGATGGCGCGCCTCACCCCGATCGACACCGCGTACTTCAAGGGCGGGCGCGCGGACGATTTCGCCGTCATCGGGTCCGCCGTCCCGCGCTCGGACGCCCGCGCTCACGTCACCGGCCGCACGGTCTTCTTCGAGGACATGGCGCTGCCGGAGATGACGCACGTCAAGATCCACCGGTCCACGCGGCACCACGCGCTCATCAACCGGGTCGACGTCTCCGGCGCCCTCGGAGTCCCGGGCGTGCTTCGGGTCATCACCCACCAGGACGTGCCGAACAACTGGTACACCGTGCTGCGCCTGATCGGCGTGGGACCTGACGACGAGCCGGTGCTGGCCGAGGATCGGGTCCTCTACCGCGGCGAGCCGATCGTCGCCGTCGTCGCCGAGACCGAGGACGCCGCCCGCGAGGGCGCGGCCCGGGTCACGGTCGACTACACCGACCTGCCCGCCGTCCTCGACGTCGAGGAGGCGCTGGCCGACGGCGCCCCGATCATCAAGCAGGCGGGCGCCAACCACTTCGTGTACGAGGGACATCACTGCCGCCGGATCCGCTTCGGCGACGTCGAGCGAGGTTTCGCCGAGGCGAACCGCATCATCGAGGGCCGCTACAGCTCCTCCCCCATCGAACACGCGCCGACCGAGCCGACCGGCTGCATCGTCGTCCCTCAGGGCGACGGCCGGCTGCGCATCCACACCAACACCCAGGCGGCCTTCTTCACCCTCGACAACACCGCGCTCATTCTCGGCGTCCCGCCTACCAGCCTGCGCGTCGTCGGGGGCACCGTGGGGGGCGGCTTCGGCGGCAAGGTCGATGTCATCGTCGAGCCACTCGCGTGCATCGCCGCCATGCTCACCGGCGGGCCGGCCAAGTACGTCTACAGCCGCGCCGAGGAGATGCAGGTGTCGTCCCCCCGAGCGGCCGAGCGCATCTCCATCAAGGACGGGGTCATGGACGACGGCCGGATCGTCGCCCGCAAGATCACGCTCTACGTGGACGCGGGCGCGTACTCCCGGCACAGCCCGTACGGCACCACCAAGGCGGCGGCGCACATGCCCGGCCCGTACACGATCCCGAACGTCCATGTCGACGCGTACTGCGTCTACACCAACCGCACGCCGTCCAGCGCCATGCGCGGGTTCGGCGTCACGATCGGCGACTTCGCGCTGGAGTCGCACATGGACCGCATCGCCCGGGAGCTGAACCTGGACCCGCTGCGGCTCCGGCTCAAGAACGCCTACCGGGACGGCGACATGAAAGCTCATCGCAAGATCGCGTCCGGCACGGCGTTGGTCGAGGTGATCCAGAGCGCCGCCGACCTGGTGGGGCACGACCTTCCGCCGGAGTACCGGGCGATGTCCTCGACCGAACGACCGGAGGGCTGAGCGATGGCGTTACGGCACGGCCGCGGATACGCGGCGGTCAACTACCCGACCGGCATGAACCTCGGCGGCGACCCGTCGCAGGCACTCGTCCACGCCACCACGATGGGCGGATTCGTCGTCACGCTCTCCTCGGTGGATCTCGGCCAGGGACTGCGGACGGTCATCGCCCAATGCGCGGCCGAGACGCTCGGCATCCCGATCGAGAACATCATCGTCGACACCGCCGACACCGACACCGGCCCGCACTGCATGGGCACGTTCGCCAGCCGCGGCACCCACCGCGTCGGCAACGCCGTGATCATGGCGGCGCGCGAGGCCAGGGAGGTCATGCTCCAGGTCGCCGCCGACGAACTGGAGGTCGACGCGGAGGACCTGGAGACCGACGGCACGGGCTTCGTCCGCCTCAAGGGATCGTCGGAAAAGAAGATCCACATCAGCGACGTCGCGCTCGCCGCGCACTTCCGGCAGGGCCGGACCATCTCCGGCCGGGGCATCTACCTCAAGGAGCCGAGCTCCCCGGTGCCGGAGACCGGCGAGATGGACCCGGACTCCTGCCAGGCGCACGCGTGCACGGTGGCCGAGGTCGCGGTCGACGACGAGACCGGCGTGATCGAGGTGCTGCGGCTCTTCAACACCTACGAGATCGGCCGGGCGCTCAACCCGGCCCTCGCGACGCAGCAGGTCGAGGGCGGCGCCTGGATGGGCCTGTCGCACGCGTTGTTCGAATCGACCGAACCGTACTATCCGCACTCGCGCGAGCACGGCCCGGTCGATTTCACGGAATACCTGATGCCCGGGCCGGCCGACATCCCGGCGCAGACGAGCCTGTTCCTCGAACGGCCCGCCGACAACGGGCCGTTCGGGGCCAAGGGGATCGGCGAGATGACAGCGAACGCGCCGATCCCCGCGATCGCCAACGCCGTGTACGACGCGGTCGGCGTACGGCTGACGAGCATGCCCTTCACCCCGGAGAAGGTGCTGCGCGGAGTCGACGAGTTGCGGGCCGGCCGTGCTGGTTGATCAGGACACGCTGGACCGGCGGCTGGGCGCGGAGGGCTACCTCGCCGACGAGGGTCTGCTCACCGCCCTCCACCTGGCAGGCACGCTCGGGCTCCCGCTGCTGCTGGAGGGCGAGCCGGGGGTCGGCAAGACCGAGGTCGCGAACGTCCTGGCCCGGATCCTCGGCCGCGAGCTGATCCGGCTTCAGTGCTACGAAGGACTGGACGCCTCCCAGGCCCTGTACGAGTGGGACTACCCCAAACAGTTGCTGTCCCTGCGGGCCGCCGAGGTGGAGGGGCGCGGCGTCGTCGACCTGTATCGCGAGGAGTTCCTGCTGCAGCGGCCGTTACTGCGGTCGCTGCGGGCGGCGTCCGGCGCGGTGCTGCTGATCGACGAGATCGACCGGGCGGACAGCGAGTTCGAGGCCTTCCTTCTCGAGTTCCTCGGCGACTTCCAGATCACCATCCCGGAGATCGGCACCATCACGGCGGCGAGCGTCCCGTTCGTCGTCCTCACCTCGAACCGGACCCGCGAACTGCACGACGCGCTCAAGCGCCGGTGCCTCTACCACTGGATCCCCTTTCCCGACGCCGAACGGGAGCGAGCGATCATCCGGGCGCAGGCGCCGGGCCTGGACGAGAGAAGCGCGGCCCGCCTGGTGGCCGCCGTGCATCGCATCCGCGGACTGGCTCTGCTGAAACGCCCGGGCATCGCCGAGTCGGTCTCCTGGGCCCGTGGCGTGCAGACGCTGACCCGCGAGGGTTCGAGCTGGCTGGCGGCGATGCGCCGGTCCGCGGGGCTGCTCGTCAAGCACGAGGAGGACCTCGCGCTCCTCGGCCGCCACACCGCGGAGGTGTTCGGTGACTGAGCAGTCCCTCCTCGTACGCATCGGCGATCATGTGCACGGGTTCCTGCGGGACCTGCACGATCGGGGCCTGCCCGTACCGGTGCCCAAACAGCGGGTCTTCCTTCAGGCGATCGAGGCCGTCGGCCCGCGCGACGCCACACACCTCTACTGGATCGGGGTGGCCACGCTCACCGCCTCCCACGAAGACCTGGAGGTGTACTCCCCCACGTTCGAGCACTGGTTCGGGGAGGTTACGGCGCGGCGCATCCCCGATGAGGAGTTCCCCGACGACGAGGCCTCCGCGCCGCGCGGGAAGGGGGGCGAGGCTCCTCTCACGGCGGCGTTCGGCGGGGAGGCGGGCCTGAAGGCCGGCTCCTCGGAGCGCGAGAGACGCCCGGTGTTCGGCCCGGCGAGCGAGGACGACCGGGCTGTGCTCTCGCTGCTGCGGCGGGAACTACCCGGAGCGGTGCCGACGATCCGGTCACGACGTCGGCGGCCTGCCCGGCGAGGTCCGTGGATCGACGTCGCCAGGATCTGCCGTGAGTCCAGGCGCAGCCACGGGGAGATCGTGACGTTGCGCCGGCGCAACCGTCCGCGGCGGCAGCGCCGTGTGCTGTTGCTCATCGACGTGTCGGGGTCGATGAAGCAGCACAGCGCCCACTACCTCCGCTTCGCCCACGCCGTGGTCGGCCGGCTCGACCGCGTCGAGGTGTTCACCTTCGGCACCCGGCTGACCCGCGTCACCGAGCCGTTGCGCGCACGGCATGTCGACGCGGCCGTCGGCTCGCTGAGCAACGTCGTCCTGGACGCCGAGGGCGGGACGCGGATCGGCGCCTCGCTCCAGGAGTTCCTCGCCAACGCCCGACATGTCACCGTGGCGCGCGGCGCCCTGACGATCGTGCTCTCCGACGGCCTGGAACGCGGCGACTGCCGGCCCATGCAGGCGGCCGTACGGCGGTTGTCGCTGCTGAGCCACCGGTTGCTGTGGTGGTCGCCGCTCGCCTGCGACCCGGCGTACCGGCCGGTCACCCGCGGCATGTCGGCCGTGCTCGGCAGCGTGGACGCGCTCGCGGGCGTGCGCGATCTGCGTACGGCGTACGAGCAGGTACAGACCTTGATCAGGGAGTGATCGTCATGCCGGAGGCGACCCGCTACTCGGGCGACATCGTCGACTCGCACCACCACATCTGGCGGGCCGGGGACCTACCTTGGCTGTCCGGACCGATGGTGCCGCGGATCTTCGGCCCGTACGAGCCGATCAGGCGGGACTACCTGATCGACGAGTACGTCGCCGACGCCACGGCCGCAGGCGTCAGCGAGTCGGTCTACGTGCAGACGAACTGGCCGCTCGACCGGGTTGTGGACGAGGTGCGCTGGCTTCACGAGGTTCATCAGGAGACGGGCCGGCCGATGGCCGTCATCGGATCGGCCGACATGTTCGACGAGAGCGCTCCGGACACCATGCGACGACAGGCCGCGCTCACGCCGCTGATCCGGGGGATCCGTCAGCAACTGCACTGGCACGAACGCCCGGAGTTCCGGTTCGCCACTGCACCCGATCGGATGAAGGATCCGGTCTTCCGTAAGAACATCGGCGCGCTCGCCGACCACGGCTGGCTGTTCGAGCTGCAGGTCTTTCCCGAACAGATGCCGGATGCGGTCGAGCTGGCGGCGGCCTTCCCTGACGTCACCTTCGTCCTGGTGCACGCGGGCCTGCTCATCGGGCTCGAGTGCCTCGAGTCGTGGCGGGCCGGGATGGCCGCGCTGGCCGAGCGGCAGAACATCGTCGTCAAGCTCACCGGGCAGGGCACCTTCGTCCACCGGGTGGATCCCGACCTCATCTCCTTCGTCGCAGACGAGGTGATCGGCTGGTTCGGCGCCGGCCGAGCCATGTTCGGCACCAACTTCCCGGTCGAGAAGATCTGGACCACGATGCCGCACCTGGTCGACGCGTGGAAGAACGCACTGACTCATCTCCCACCCGCCGACCAACACGACATCTTCGCCGGCAACGCACGACGGGTGTACGGGCTGGAGGGCTGACCTGAAACTGCTGGGACTCGGAGGGCTTCGACCGGCGACGTCAGGCGGTCCCGATCGCCAACGGAATTGACATAAAAAGGAGTATCTTAGCATGGCACTGTTCGTCCTGACCTACGGCTACAACGACACCCCGCTGAGAGCGGAGCGCCGCGAGGACCATCTCGCACACCTGAACAAGCTCTTCGAGCAGGGCAGCCTCGTCGCGGCCGGCCCTTACACGGACCTGACGGCCGGCATGATCGTTCTACAGGCCGAGGACGAGACCGCGGCGCAGGCGCTCGTCGACCAGGACCCGTACACGAAGCTACAGGTCACCAGGGATCGCCGGCTGCGCCAGTGGCGCGTGACGGTCGGCTCGATCGGCTCTGGCTAGACGTCACCCCTTCTGGCGCGCCGGGCCGTCGTGGCCGATGTGGTTGAGCGCGCGGAAGCACGCCTCCCACGGCACTGCGCCAACGATATCTGGGCTGACGAGAAGCCGTAGCCGACGCGGGACCTCGCGGGCCAGGCGAAGGAGCACGGCCGATCATCACGCCGCACCCGCCCTCCTCCCCTTGATGGTCAGAACTCGCGCACGCCACGCGAAGGCTTACCGAGCCTGGCCACAGAACGTCCACCGCCCGCTCGCCGTCACCTGCGGCGGTCACCCGGCGCCGGCAGGGCCGCTTCCGACACGGATGTTCCTCAACCCCCGCGCCCGCCGGGCGGGTGCCCGTGACGGCGACGATCGTCACCTGGACCCGGCCCCGCCAACGCCGGCGGGGTAACCGCTTCGTCGACACCGGGAGGGAGGCTGCCCGGCGAAACACCGCTACTCACGTAGCCGGGCCTCAGCCATCGGTCCGAGGCACGGGACACCGGGGACGGTGTCCAGGGGGAGACCGTCCCCGGCAACCCGCCTGTGCGAGGCCTCTCACGCCGGCGAGGCCTCCGCGGTCGCCGGCGAACTATGCCGTAGCTTCCGCCGAAATTGCAACGCTACTGAATGTAGCTGATAAGGAACGGAAGCTGCTGGTTTCCGTCCTCCAGGGTGCCGATCGATCCGTTGGGATGGAGCACGACGTTGCCCCCGCTGTAGTTGTCACCCCTCCATGAGTAGATCCACGCCGGGCCGTTGAGGTATTTGGCGGCACTGTCGCGCCACGAGGCGGTGGGAATGTCGGCCAGCTGGTGCCCGTCTCCCCGGGAGGCGGCGAAGGAGTAGGCCTCGTTGCGTGTCTTTTTCATTCCCGCTCCGTACCAGTACAGGCGGTAGGTGCCCTGGGCGGCCTCCTCGCCGTCGGCGCCGGTGGCGGAATTGGGAATCTCTATTAGCTGGTCGGTCATCGCTGCTCCACCTCTCGCTTGGGGACGGCAGCGGAACGCCGTCCACCCAGTGTTACCCAAAGCTATATATCCATCACTTAGAGTAGTTAAACGGACACCGGGGTGCCGTGGGTGCCGTCCATCAGACGAAGGTCGTCCCGCGGGGCCGTCCTGACTCAGTCGAAGTGACAACCGGGGGCCCTGGACGGGTGCCACCGGGATACGGCGCAAACGGGCCACGGGACGACATAACCGCAGGTCAGCGTTGAGCCCGCGTTTCGTAGCGTGCGGGCGGCCTCAGCGACCGAGTCACCGTCGGCGACCACGGCGCTGGGGAACCTGTGGACGGCGGTTATCAAGGATCTTGATTGCAGTGAGCCGAGACTGCTCCTGGTTGCGAAGCCTCCTTGGTTCGTCGCCCGGTCCCACGGGCGGCGGCAGCAGGCCTCGTGTCACGGCCGCGTGGCAGCGAAACAAACATGTAACATTTAATCGCGTCGACCTTCCGAAGCTTTCTCCAGGACCACCCTTCCGCCCGTCTCAAATCTTTCGACGGGCATCGGTGATACTTCGGCGGACAGCAATCTCTTACCATCGTGAAATTGACCGGTTCTGTCATCACACTTACGGTGACGCCTGCCTGGTCGGAAAGGTGGCGACACTCGTCACCGCAGCGCGGAGAGTCGATTAACGTTCGGCCTCCGTGCTTTCTGCCCATTTATTGCTCCCCTTGTCGGATGGACGAGATCGCCGACCGTGCTTATGGTGTTGATCGTCACCGATATAGCCCGCTCCGGCGGGTAAGAATGGGAGTGCAGATGGCGACCGATGAACCGCTCCGCCTCGATCTGGACACGCTCGACGTGATGACGGTCGAGCTCCCCGGCGAGGATCTCGTGAAGGCCCTGGGCATGGGTCTCGGCAACACCGAAGTGGGTGCCTCGGGCATTGCGCGTACGAGCTGGCTCATTTAGGCCTCCCCGGACATGGTCTCGACGCGTCGTGGCCTGCCGGGACGCGTCGAGATCGACGCGGCTCGCCGCACGGCGGACGCGACCGTGGTTGTCAGGGTCGCCGCGCTACCGGTGACGGCGCTCGCGGAGCTGCGGTGCACGGCCACGTGGCGGAGCGTCCAGGAGATCCTCGCGGCCCGTGGCCGGCTGGCCGTCGAGGGCCGGCGGCTCGCCGACGAACTGGAGCCGGTGATCGGAGCACTCGGGCCGGGCCCGGCGCGACCGGCGCTGGTGGCGTTGCGGCGGGCGCTGTACAACGCAAGGCGGCCGGCGGGCCGTGCCTGGCCGGTGGAGATCGGTTCCGGCCTCGGTCCGCGTGTCGCGGCCTGGCTCACGGACCTCGATCGGCATGACGCGCTCGTCCGACAGCTGCCGGACCTGCTCGATCAGGAGTGCCGGGGCACCTACGAAGTGCTGCGCCGGTGGGTCGGCACCGACGCCTTCGGCTACGGCGTGCTCCAGGCGGGACCGGCGATGTCCGCCGCGCTGCGCCAGTGGCTGGCCTCGCCGCCCGGCAGCGTCCCGCCGCGCCAGGTCGCGCTCCGGCTCACCAGGTACCTGGCCCGCGTCGTGGCGAAGACCAGCCCGCACGCCACCTTCATGATGGCGGCTCTGGGGCGGTGGAGCGACGACGGCGAGCCGGTCCGCTGGGACGGGCCATGGGCGTGGCGGAGCGCTGTCGAGCCGAACGTGCCCCTGCTGCGCCGGCTGCTCACCGACCTGGCCCGCGCCGACGGCGGGCTCGCCGCCCTCTTCGAGGTCAGGCCCAACCCGACCCTCGAGGAGGACGACGGCCGCCTGTGGTACGTGACCGGCCAGGAGGACGCGTACAGCGGTATCGCCGCGTCCCAACCGCTCCGGCGGCTGCTGCGCCCGCCGTACGACGACCTCCGCACCCAGGCCGGCGGCGCGCTCGGCCGGCTGGTCGACCTGGGAGTGCTGGAACTCCACCCCCCGGTCGCCGACCAGGCCGCCGCGCACCTCGCCGACCTGACCGATCGGCTCGGCACGCATCCGGCGGGCAAGGCGCTGGCCGCCCTACACGAGGCGCTCGCTCGTTACCCGGAGGCGGCCCGCGTGTCTGAACGTGAGGCGCTGCAGCGGAAGGTACGGTCCGCGTTCGCCGAACTTGCCGGAGACGATACCGATCGCCTGCCGGACCGCAACCTTTTCCACGAGAACGCCGTGGTCACCACACCCGGTCCGCGGCTGGGCCTGGCCGCCTGGCGTCCCGCCCTGGGCGACCTGCACGCGATCGTCGACTTCGCGGCGGTCTTCGATCGTGATGGCGTCGCCCGGCTGCTCGCCGCCGACCTGTTCGCGGGGTGGTTCGGCGCCGGCGCGCAGGTGCCGTTCGGGCGGTTCCACCGAATGCTCGCGCAGCGAACCCGTCCGGCCGCACCCGGCACCCCGGCCGGTGAGCTGCACGCGCTCCTGTACCCGTGGCAGGAGCGACACCCGCCCGGCCGGACGCCCGCCGTGCCCCGGCTCGACGAGCTTCGAGACGCCCGGACGGCGGCGCTGGCCGCGGTGCGCGAGCTGCTGCCCGAGACCCCGGACGCGCTTACCATCGACCCGACGGTGCTGGCCGGACTCGCCACCGACCGCCCCGAGTTCGTCCGTCCGGTGGGGTCGCTGTCCTGCTTCGTGCAGACGATCAGCTCGCCGGACGACACGCCGGTGCGGCTGGTGCTCAACGGTCTTGGCCCGGGGCACGGCGCGATGCGCAGCCGCGTGCACCGCCTGCTGCGGGTCGCCGGAGTTCCTGCCGGCGAGAACCGCCTGCTCGGGACGGAACGCGGCATGCCGGTGGAGATCACCGGGCTGTTCGGCAGCAACGTCAACCTGCGTTCCCCGGTGGCGGCCCAGGAGATCGGCTATCCGGGCGTGGTCCCGAGCGGCCCGGCCACGTTCGACCTGCGGGACCTGGCCGTCCGGCACGAGTCCGGCGCCGGCGGCCTCGTTCTGGTGCACGCCGGGCACGGCACCCGGCTCCGGCCGGTGTACACCGGGATGGTCGCGCCCATGCTGCTGCCGCGTACGGCCCGCCTCTTGCTCCAGCTCTTCGGCGACATGCCCAGCCCGGTGATGGAGCTGGCGTCGGTCTTCTCCCGTCCGCCGGAGTCGGTGCCGGCCCGTGTCGAGCGTACGGCCCGGGTGTCGGTCGGGCGGGTCACCGTAGCCCGTGCCGCCTGGTATGTCCCGGTGCGCGAAATCCCGCGCCGGGGCAAGAACTCCGCTGCGGCGCACCTGCTCGCGCTCGCGGCCTGGTTCGCCGAGCACTCCCTGCCGGAACGTTGTTTCGTCTCCTCGGGCGATCCCGGCGCGCCGGTCCGCGAAAGGCTGCACATGGTGCGGCTCGCCAAACCGACCTATCTCGATCTGGCCGACCCCGCGCTGGTCACGCTGTTCGACCGAGGGCTGGACGCGAGCGGATCGGTGGTCGTCTTTCGTGAGCTGCTCCCGGACTTCGAGGCGGCGCTCGGCCTGGAAGGAGACGGCGGCCACCCCGACCGCCGCCATGTGACCGAGTACGTGGTCGAGGTAGGCCATGCCTGACCGCTGGATCTCGCTGCACGCCTTCCACCAGTCCGGCACCGACCTGCTGCTCGGCACGGCCGTCGACGGCCTGGTGCGGGAGCTGGACGGACGGCTCGACCGGTTCTTCTTCCTGCGGTACTGGGAGGGCGGCCCGCATCTGCGGCTCCGCCTTCTGCCGCGCGTCCCCGACGACGCGGTGATGATCGAGAAACGCGCCACGGCCGTGCTGGAGGAGCACCTCGCGGCGTATCCGACGACGGTCACCTGGGACCGCGAGCGCTACGCGCTGCTCGCCCAGGAGTTCGCCCGGCAGGAGGGCCTGGTCGCCTACGACCACCGGCTGCGGCCCGACGACCACGTGGAGGCCATCGCCTACCGGCCCGAGTACGCGACGTTCGGCGGGCCGCAGGCGGTCGCCGCCGTCGAGCGGCACTTCACCGACTCCAGCCGGATCGCGCTGGCGATCCTGCGCGGCGAGCACGACCACCGGCGGCGGCTGGGCCACGCCCTCGCCGCGATGATGCTCGCCCTCGTGGCCTGGGAACCCGACCCCCGCCGCCTGGGCCCCCTGCTGGCCCGGGAACGTGACCGCTGGGATCCGGCACCGGCCCGCGCACAGCAGGTGGAGATCTTCACGAAACAGCGCGAAGCCCTCACCGCACAGGCCGAACGGTGCCGGCTCATCGCCGCCCGCACCGCCTCGTCCGAGAGCCACGCCCCTGATCCCCCCGCCGACGGGCCGCCCTCAGGCGGTGTCCTCGACGCGGGCGACGCTCACGACTCGCTCGGCGCATGGTGGCGCTCGATCGACACCCTGCACCGGCGCCTTGTCGCGCTCCAGCGGGCCGGACGCTTCCATCCGATCCGCAGGGAGGGGGCATCGCGCTCCCCCGGCCTCGTCGGCGTCGACACCTCGCTGGATGCGGAACGCCACGACGTCCTGATCGTGCTGAACCGGTGCGTCCACCTGTTCTGCAACCGGCTCGGCCTGTCGATCGTCGAAGAAGCGCACCTGCGCTACCTGACCGCCGTCACCCTGGACGGGCCGGCGCAGAAAGAGGGAACCTCGTGAGCTACCTCCCCTGGCACAGCATCCAGATCCGCTACTACGACCAAGACAAGGACGGACTGATCCTGGACTGCGTCCGCCCGCTGCTCGAGCACCTGGACGGCCTCGTACAGCAGCCGTACCTCGTCCGTCACTGGCGCCAGGGACCGCACCTGCGGCTCAACTTCCGCGCGACCCTGCAGGA
This sequence comes from Nonomuraea sp. NPDC052116, assembly GCF_040680035.1. NCBI lineage: Bacteria > Bacillati > Actinomycetota > Actinomycetes > Streptosporangiales > Streptosporangiaceae > Nonomuraea > Nonomuraea sp. NPDC052116. The sequence goes on from NZ_JBFAWA010000039.1 coordinate 90,054, forward strand.
CTGGGAACGCGAGATCCTCCCCGTCGCGACCGAAACGATCACCAGATATCTGCGCGAGCACCCGTCCACCACCCGCCTCGACGAGCACGAGCAACTCGCCGCCCACCGCCTGCTGGTCGTACTCGAGCACGAGACCGGCCCGCTGCAGCCCTGGTACCCGGACAACTCCCTGCAGACCGAGCCGTACGACGACCGGCTGCGCGTCTTCGGCGGCCGGCCGCTGGCGAACCTGATCGACGCGGCCGCCGCGGAGAGCACCCGGCTCGCCTTCGGCACGCTGGACAAGGTCCGCCGGGGCGAGCTCGCGCTGTTCGCGGTCGCCATCGACCTCATGACCGCCCTGGCGCACGTGAGCGTCCCGCCGATCGGTCGCGGCTACATGTCCTACCGCTCGCACGCCGCAGCGGCCGTCTCGTCCTGCGAGAACCGGGACGCGGTCACGGCCGCGTTCGAAGCCAGGTATCGCAAGAACGCCAGGGAAATGCGCGCGACGGTGGTCGACCTGGTCGCGTCGATCGACGCGGGCGACCCGGCGCCGCACGTACGCGACTGGATCGCCTTCACCCACCGCCAGAAGGAGATCGCTCTCCCGCTGCTGGCCCGCAAGGAGATCGACCTGGACGTCCCCGGCCAGCCGGCGGCCGACCGCCGCCACCCGGTCGACTATTTCGACGTGCTCATGTCCAGCGACCGGTACCGCACCGAGATCCTCGAATCGGACTGGTTCCTCGCCCACCGCCTCGTGGTCAACATGCTCTACGCGCACCTGGCCAGGCTCGGCATCACCCCGATCCAGCGGTACCTGTTCTGCCATCTGATCGCCTCCGCGGTGGAGGAGGAGTATGGCGTCTCCTCTCTGGAGAAGGCCCGCGATTACCTGCTCAGCGGCTGAGTCTCCGTTCGGCGCATCCGAACGCCGCCCCGGTGCTGGTCCCGGTGCTGGCGTGCTCCTTCCGTCGTATGCCAACGACTGTTGACATGGGGAGTTTTTAAAGGGGTTATTCCGTTACTGGACAAATCCCGCTCGCTATGGCCATGCCCCGATGAGCATGGAGACATCTCTCTCATTGTGCGGAGCGCCATTTCATGCCCTCCTCATCGTTAACCCCACTGACCTGGGACGCGACACCTCGGAAGCAGTTTTTTCGACTTTTCGATCTCCTGTGGCAGGCCATTAGGGTGCACATTCATGGAATCGACTTTTCGATCGGCCGAAGAACTCGCGGCCGCCATGCGTGCCGGTGAAGTGACGTCGGCGGAACCGACCGACGAGGCGATCGCCCGCATCGAGCGGGACGACAAGGTGATCAACGCGATCCGTGTGCGGGTGTCCGTTGCAGGCGATCACTCCCAGCGGCCCGTAGCTGCCAGGGGTGCAGGTCGGTGCGCCAGAACCGCTGGTCACCCAGGTCGGCGAAGCGGGCGCGAACCAGTGGCCGGGCGTGGCGAAGATCCCGCACACCATTGACCGCGTTCAAAAGCGTAAGACCAGTAATCAACTGCTTTAGGAGGATTCGCGTGAAAGCGTTGCTCACGCTGACCTGCGCAGGTCAGTTCATGGTGCTGCTCGACAACACGATCGTCGGCGCCGCCCTGCCCGACATGCAGCAGCGGCTCCACACCGGGCTGACCGGCCTGCAGTGGATCGTCGACGCCTACGTGCTGCTGGTGGCCATGCTGCTGCTGTCGGGCGGCGTCTTCGCCGACCGGTTCGGCCGCAGGCGGGTGTTCCTGGCCGGGGTGGTGGTGTTCACGGCCGCGTCGGTGGTGTGTTCGCTCGCGCCCTCGATCGGCTGGCTGATCGCCGGGCGGGTGCTGCAGGGCGTCGGGGCCGCGGCGCTGAGCCCCGCCTCACTGGCGCTGCTGGCCGCCGCGTATCCCGCCCCGAGGGAGCGCGTCAGAGCGATCGGGTTGTGGGCCGGGTTCAGCGGCATCGGCCTGGCCGCCGGACCGCTGGCGGGCGGGATCCTGGTGGAGTCCTTCGGCTGGCCCGCCATCTTCCTGGTCAACGTGCCCATCGGGGCGGTCCTGCTGCTGGCCGGGCTGCGCGTGCTGGCGGAGTCCCGCAACCCGAGCGCACCGCCGATCGACGTCCCCGGCACGGTCCTGTCCGTCGCGAGCGTGGGCGCTGTGACCTACGGCCTGATCGAGGGCGGTTCCCGAGGCTGGACCTCGCCGGTGATCCTGGGCAGCTTCGCCGCCGGACTGGTGCTCCTGGCCGCGTTCGTCGTGGTCGAGGGTCGTGTGTCGACGCCGATGCTGCCGCTCCGGCTGTTCCACCAGCGGCTGTTCACGGTGTCCAACACGGCGATGGTCGTGGTCGGGTTCGCGCTGATGGGGTCGTCGTTCTTCTTCTCCCAGTTCTTCGTCTACGTCCAGGGCACTTCGATCCTGGTCGCCGGGCTGCGGACCCTGCCCACCTCGCTGGCCATGGTGATCGTCAGCCCGTACGCGGGCCGGTTCGCGGCCAGGTACGGCTTCCGGATCGTGGTCACCATCGGCCTGGCGCTGGCCGGGCTGGGGCTGCTGGCGCTGGGCTTCGTCCACGCCGATACCGGCTACGGGAACGTGTGGTGGCGGCTGGCGGTCGTCGGCATCGGGTTCGCTCTCACCATGTCGCCGCTGACCGGGGCCGCCATCCAGGCGGTCAGCCCGCAGGAGGGCGGCCTCGCCTCGGGCGTCAGCAGCACCACCCGGCAGATCGGCGCGGTGCTCGGCGTGGCGGTGCTCGGGGCGATCGTTCACACGCGGGAGTCCGGCGGAGCCTCCTTCGAGTCCGGCCTCAACAGCGCCTTCCTCGCGGCAGGTGCCGTGACGCTGGCCTGCGCCGTGTTCACCGGCCTGTGGCTGACCGCGGCCCGGACGCCGAGGGACGTCCGGGCCGAACAGCCAGGAGGCCGAGCAGTCAGTGAGCGGCCGCTGACAGCTCCTCCCAGCCGGCCCACGTCCTGAGCCGCTCGGTGGCGGTGGGAGCGTGCTGGTGCGCCCGGACGGTGGTGGAGTCCACGGCGATGTCCCAGTCCACCCGGCCCTCGGCGTCCTGCTCGGCCTGGATCGCGGTCAGCGGCATCTGCCAGGTGCCATCGGCCGACCAGCGGCGGTGCCGCTTGCAGACCGTGATCCATGGACCGAACCGCTCGGGCAGGTCCCGCCACGGCAGCCCGGTCCGTACCCGGTACAACACGCCGTCGATCGTCGTGCGGTGGTCATTCCACCGCCCACCCCGCCGGCCGCCCCCGGGCAGCAGCGGCCGAAACCGCTCCCACTCGGCGTTCGTTACGTCACCACGCCCCATGAACTGATCGTGACAACATCGCCACGATTGGTCATCAGATCAAAGAACCAGCTCTTACGACGTGATCAACAATCACGATGGGCGGCCGGGGGTCTTCGGCGTCAACCGGACCAGCGGTATCTGGCGTACCTGGCAATCTGCTCCCAGCAGAAACCTCATCCCGGTGCGGCGGGCGCCCGGATCGCTTCACCGTGGCCGTGGTGTTCGTCGTCGGGGGTGACGTAGCCGATGCCCCCGTGCAGCCGGACGGTGTTGTAGAAGGTGTGGCGTGCCGGAACATCCAACGGCCGAACCGGTTGCAGCTGTTAACCGCGGATCGGCATGGGAACTGCGGGTTCAGCCCCCGTGGGGTCCGCTTCGGCGCGCAGGATCCGCCAGCTCAGATAGGCGCAGGCGGCGGTTGCGGGCATGGTCAGCAGTGTGCTGGCGATCCCGAGCACGATCACGTTCCCGGCCAGGTACAGAGGTACCATCAACGTCGCGCCGAGGGCGAATTTCGCCACGAAGACCGCCGTGCACTTCTGGTAGCGGCGCCGCCTCGCACGATCGCGCCGCCAGGTGAACCGTTCACCGCGCGCTTGCCCCACCACCAACCCGATCACCGGCCACCCCACCAGCATGGATACCAGGAACACGGCCCCGCCGACCACGGTGGCCAGCACACCGACAAGGTAGAAGTTGACCCCGTCCCCGGTGCTCCCGGCCAAGAACGCAGACACGCCCACCGTGAGCAGCCCTCCGGCTGCCTGCCAGTACTTTCGGTCGGTCCACACCCGGGCCACCGCGAAGACGAACACACCCCCGACTGCGATCAGGGCGGAGATCACTACTCGGCCGGTCATCAGATAGGCAACTACGAACAGCGCTCGGGACGCAATGGATTCCGTGAGCGTGCGCCAGCCGCCCACTACGGCGAACAAGGACAGCGACTTCTGCGTCAGCATGTTGAAGTTCATGTGCCGACCTCCGCACCATTGGATCCGCCGGATCCGCCGGGGGCGGGACCCATACGGGGGGTGCCTCCGGTGACGTCGGGGGTGGGGAAGCTGTCGCGGCGCATCGCGTCCTCGTAAGCACCGATCGCGGCGCGCAGACTCTGCTGCCCACGAGAGGCCTGGACCAGTTCATCGCAGAGGCGGTGCGCATCCTGCATCGCCAAGTTGCCGCCGAAACCCGGTGCCACGTGGATCGCATCCCCGATGACCGTCACCGGAGCAGCCGGCCATGCCGGCATCAGCGGGATCAGCCCGCCCCGCAGCACGACTGTGAGGTTCGGCCATGCGTTGTCGACGACCATCCGCAACGTCGGGTGAAAACCGGCGGACACTTCCTGGGCTCGGCGCCACACCGTGGCCGGTGATTCGGCCGAACCGAGCAGTTCCTGCGTGACGGGCAGCGCCCACATCATGTAGTCCTCGGCATCGGCGACGACGCGGGAGCGCAGAGCAGGCAGCCACTCCTGACTCGCGGCGACCGGCGGCTGGCTGAACCGCAGCACGCCCATCGCCATCATCGTGCCGTGCGCCTGTGCGTTGGCGGGGCTGTGGCCGATCAGTTCGGGTAGCCCGGTACCGGCCATGGCCCGCAGTGGTGTCGCGCCCATCAGCATGCGTTTCCCCGTGTCGACCACCCGCACGTGAGGCAGGTACTGGCGGCGAACGGCCGAACCGATGCCGTCCGCACCGACCAGCACGTCCGCTGTGTCCGTGCTGCCGTCGGCGAACCATGATCGGACGGTGCCGTCGGGCCGCTGTTCGAATCGCGTGAACTCCGCCCCGAACCGCACCGTGTCCTCCAGTCCGGTCAGCAACACCGCCCGCAACAGCGGGCGGTGCACCTGCCGACCGGGCCGCGCCGGCCCCGATGTGCCGTCCAGCGGCCGGCTATGCGCAACCACGAGCCTTCCATCTGCTTCGGACAGGAGCAGCCTCTGTTCGCGCGGTCCGCCCATGGTGGCCTCCGCCATCGCCACGTGCGGCGGCGGCAAGCACGCCCGCAGCGCAGCCGTTCCGCGGTCATCGAAATGCAGGCTGATGCCCTGCGGGCGCCCCTGCTTCCCTTCCCGCTCGTATACCACGACCTCGATTCCTGCCCGTCGTAACCCGTGGGCCAGCGTCAACCCGCCAAGCCCCGCACCTACCACGACCACCTTCACCCTGCCGACCTTTCTTCACCGGTTGATGAAGTTCAAGGTAACACGTACCGGGGCAATAACTTCACCAACAGGTGAGGAAAGATCCGATAGACTCGCCCCGCCATGACAGAACACAGTCCCTCTGCTCGCCCCGGACGCTGGCGATCCGGCGCGGAAAGCAGGCAACGGATCCTGGAAGCCGCCCGCGCACTGTTCCGCGAGCACGGCTATGGCGGCACGACCGTGCGCGCCGTCGCCGCCCAGGCGGGGGTCGATCCGGCCATGGTGTTCTACTTCTTCAAAACCAAGCAGGGCGTGTTCGCCGCGGCCACGGAGATGCCTCCCCATCTGCTGTCAGCCATCGAATCGATCTTCACTGGCGGCCTCGATGACATCGGCGAACGCATCATCCGGACGCTCTTGGAGAACCTGGACAAATCCAGCCGCACGCCGCTCGTGATGCTCACCCGGTCAGCCCCCACTCACGAGGCGTCCGAAGCACTACTCCGCGAATTCATCGACCGGGAAATCACCAGTCGGCTTGCGGCGATGCTCGACACGCCTGACGCCGCGCTACGGGCCGGCATGGTGAACGTCCAGATCCTGGGCCTCGCAGTAGCGCGTTACATCGTACGAGTCGAGCCGATCGCCTCCGCGTCCACCGATGAACTGGTGGCCCGCCTCGGCCCGGTCGTGCAGCAGTGCCTCACCGGACAGGGCTGAACCGTGGCGAGCTCCTGCCGGCCCGGCTGCTGTCAGAGATGCGCACGCCGCACCCAACACGACAAAGGCGTTCTCAAAGGCGGTGGACAACCTCCTCGAGCAGGTGTTCCGCGGCGGGCAGGCCAGGTCGGCCAGCGAGGCCAAGCCGGCTCGGTGAACAAGACCAACGAGCCCGCCCAGGGCGACACTCACGCTGTCTACACCTGCTGTCTGCCGCTGTCGGGTGTGTCCAGTCAGCGGTGTATCTCGATCTTGTTTGATCAGCGGGTGGTCGGGGTCAGGCGGCCTTCGAAGGTGATGGCGAAGGCGTTCAGCGCGGCTCTCCAGCGGGTGATCCAGCGTTTGCGGCCCTTGCCGGTCGGGTCCAGGCTCATGATCGCCATATAGACGCACTTGAGCGCGGCCTGCTCCTTGGGGAAGTGGCCGCGGGCCTTGACCGCTCGGCGGATGCGGGCGTTGACCGACTCGATGGCGTTGCTCGAGCAGATCACCCGGCGGATCTCGGTGTCGAAGTTGAGGAAGGGCACGAACTCGGCCCAGGCGTCCTCCCGCAGCTTCACGATCGCCGCCCCAGAGCTCGGCGAACTCCATGAAGCGCTCGAGGTCGGGGCGGTGTAGACCGGCTTGAGCGCCTTGGCGATGGCGTCCCAGTGCTGGCGGGCGGCGTACCGGAACGAGGCGCGCAGCGCTCACCGCCGACAGTGACGGCCAGGGCGATGCAGATGGGCCGATTGGCGACCTGGCCCTCCCGCAGCTTCACGTGGATGGCGTCAATGAAGATCACCGGGTAGACAGGGTCGAGCGGCCGGTTCTGCCACTCGGCCATGCCGTCCAGCAGCTTGTCGGTGATGGCGGAGATGGTCTGCTTGGACACCTCGGCGCCATAGACCTCGGCCAGGTGTACGGAGATCTCCCCGGTGGTCAGGCCCTTGGCGGCCAGCGAGATGACCATCTCATCGACGATCTTCGGCTCGAAGCTGCCGTCCCGATCGCGCGGCACGGTGATCTCCACCGGCCGACGTCGGTGATGACGGTCTTGGACCGGGCGCCGTTGCGGCTGTTACCGGTCTCGCTACCACCGCGCTGGTGCCTGTCGTAGCCGAGCTCGCCTTCCAGCGCGAACTCCAGCACCAGCTTGGTCAGCCCGTTCTCTCCCACCGGTTCCACGCCCTCGGCACGGGCCTGGTCGACCAGGCGGACCACCGGCTCCCGATCCGGCTCCTTGGCCTTGCTCTCCTTGGGCTGCTTGCGCGCCACCCCGGCGTCCTCCAGGTCGATCTCCGTCGATGCCTGGATCACCGTACTCATCGGGTGCGTTCTCCTTGATCAGGAGTTACACCGGTGACCGCAGCGTAGTCAGTGGTCGTGCGGGGGCCGGCTCGCCGGTACGACCAGGCCGGTCTCGTACGCGACTACCACCGCCTGGGCACGGCTGCTCAGGCCGAGTTTACCCATCAGACGCTTGACGTGGGTCTTGACCGTGGCCTCGCTGAGAGTGAGGCGGTTGGCGATCTGGGCGTTGGACAGGCCGTTGCCGACGAGGCGGAGCACTTCGGTCTCCCGGGCGGTGAGGGTGGACAGTTCGGCCGTCCCCACGGAGGTGGTGCGGTGGTGGTGGGCGTAGGTGTCGACGAGTTGCTGCGTGATCCGGGGTGTGATGAGGATGTCGCCCGCCACCACCGTATGCACGGCCGCGATGATCCGGTCCGGCGGGGTGTCCTTGAGCAGGAACCCGGACGCGCCCTCGCCGAGCGCGGTGTAAACGTACTCCGGCAGGTCGAACGTGGTCAGGACGATCACGTGCGGCGGCTCGGGCGCGGCGAGGATGCGCCGGGTGGCGGCGATCCCGTCGAGCACCGGCATCTTGATGTCCATCAGCACCACGTCCGGGCGGGCCGAGGCGGTCAGGGTGACGGCCTGCTCGCCGTCGGCCGCCTCGCCCGCGACCTCCAGGCCCGGCGCGGCGTTCACCAGCGCGATGAGCCCGGCCCGGATCAGCGCCTGGTCGTCGGCGATGAGCACGCGGATCGTCATGGCACGTCCGCCATCGGCAGCCGGGCGACGACGTGGAACCCGCCCTCCTCGGCGGGGCCGGCGGTGAGCACGCCCCCGTACAGCTCGGCCCGTTCGCGCATGCCGCGGATGCCGTGCGACCCCGAGACGTCGGCCGGCTCCCGGTGGCCGGGACGGCCGTCGTCGCTGACCCGCAGGGTGAGCGTGCGTTCGCCGTAGCCGACCTCGACGCGGGCACTGGCCGGGCCGGCGTGCTTGAGCGCGTTGGTCAGCGATTCCTGCAGGATGCGGTACGCGCACAGGTCCGTGCCGGGCGGCAGCGGCCGGGGGGCGCCGGTGATCACGACCTCGACCGGCAGGCCGGCGGTACGGGTGCGGTCGACGAGTTCGCCGAGCAACGCGAGACCGGGTTGTGGTGACACGTCCAGTTCGCCGCTCGGGTCCACCCGCAGCACGTCCAGCAGCCGGCGCATCTCGATGAGCGCCTCGCGGGTCGCGTCGCTGACGGTGGTGATCGCGGTCCGTGCGGTCGGCAGATCGGTGTCGAGCACGTATCCGGCGACGCCCGCCTGCAACGAGATCACGGACATGTGGTGCGCGACCACGTCATGCAGTTCGCGGGCGATGCGCACCCGCTCGTTCGCCGCCGCGCGGGTCGCCTCCTCCGCGAGCCTTCGCGTACGTTCGCCCCAGCGCCGCGTACTGTCCGCGAGCACCCACGCGCCGGCGACCAGCAGGTTGTCCTGGAAGAAGTCAGGCCACTGGAACGGACCGGGCCTGGTGGCGTAGGACAGCACGATCAGCGCGACCGTTCCGACCACGGCGGCGGCCGCGACGGGCCGGGGCCGCAGTGTCGTCACGGTGAACAGCCCGACGATGAGGCCCATGCCGGCGTTGGGGAACATGCCGTAGCCGACCAGGATGTAGACGGCGAGCGCGGCGCCGATGATCACCATGGTCAGCACCGGCGTGACCTGGCGGAGTGCGACCGGGGCCGCGGTGAGCACCGCGAGCGCATAGGCGGGCGGGGGCGCGGTGATGTGCCAGGCCATGGTGGCGATGGTGATCGCGATCAGCACGGCGGCGAGCAGGATGTCGCCGAGTGCCGGTCTCAAGGTCATCACCATGTGAACACCGTAGTCGGGCGGGGCTCGCAGTGTCGCGGACCAAACGGGGTATCCCGTTCTACCCCCTGTGGGGTAGCCGAAGTTGCCGTCGTGGAGCGACGACGCGGGCTGCCGCGCGCGCCTAGGTTCGGGCGTGCCGGTTCGTCCGGCGACTCCGACTACGTGAGGAAGTGCCGATGGAAGTGTCCGCCGCGGTGGTTCACTCGTTCGACCGCCCGCCCCGCTACGAGCCGTTCGATCTGCCCGTGCCGGCCGACGAGGACGAGGTGGTCCTCGACGTGCTCGCGGTCGGCCTGCACCCCCGGGTACGCAGCGGGGCCGCCGGCCGGCACTGCACCAGCACCGGCAAGCTGCCGATGGTCGAACCGGCCGCCTCGGTGATCCCGGCGCTGCTGTGGGCCCGCGGCCCGGCGTCCGGACCGTGCTGGTCACGGAGGAGGTGTGAGCCATGCCCGAGGTGATCATTGCCGGGGCGGGCCCGACCGGGCTGGTGCTGGCCATCGAGCTGGCCCGGCGCGGCGTGGACTTCCTGCTGGTGGACAAGGCCGCGCGGCCGTTCGCCGGGTCGCGGGGCAAGGGCATCCAGCCGCGCACCCTGGAGGTGTTCGAAGACCTGGGGGTGCTGGATCGGATGGTCGCCGCCGGCGGCCCGTACCCGCCGCAACGCCTGTACGCCGAGGACGGGCCGATCGACCGGCGGATCATGGAACACCAGGAGCCGACCCCGGCTGAGCCGTACCGGGATGGGCTGATGCTGCCGCAGTTCCGCACAGAGATCATCCTGCGCGATCGGCTGGCCGAACTCGGACACGCCGTACGCTATGACCACGAACTACTCGGCTTCGACCAGGACGACAGCGGGGTGGTCGCGCGGATCGGCGAGGCGACGGTGCCCGCCCGCTACCTGGTCGGCGCCGACGGCGGGTCCAGCGTGGTCCGCAAGACGCTCGGGATCGGGTATCCGGGACGCTCCCTCGGCATCCGGGCGTTCGTGGCAGATGTGCGCGCCGACGGCCTGCCCGCCGACGTCTGGCACACCTGGAACGAGGGCACCCTACGGCAGATCGCGATGTGCCCGCTGGCCGGCACCGAGCTGTTCCAGTGCCAGGGCGGCCTGCCGCTGGAGGGCGAGGTGGACCTGTCGGCTGCCGGGCTGACCGCGATGCTGGCCGACCGTACCGGACACAGCGGCATCGTGGTGCGGGAGGTGGGGTGGGCGTCGGTGTACATGATGGGTGCCCGGCTGGCCGACTCCTACCGCGGCGGGCGCGTCTTCCTGGCCGGGGACGCAGCGCACGTGCACCCGCCGACCGGCGGCCAAGGGCTGAACACCAGCATCCAGGACGCCTACAACCTGGCCTGGAAACTGGCCGCGGTGCTGCGCGGGGCGCCTGAGGCGATGCTCGACTCGTACGAGGCCGAGCGGCGGCCGATCGCCGAATCGGTGCTCGGGCTGTCCACCCGGCTGCTGAACGAGGCCGAGCGCCGCGGGATGCGCCGCGAACGCGAGGCCCACCAGCTGGACCTCGGCTACCCGCTGTCGCCGATGACCGGCCCCGGCCCGATGGCCGGCTACCGGGCACCCGACGCCCCGCTCACCGGCGCCGCCGGCCGGCCGGTTCGGCTGTTCCAGCTACTGGCCCGCCCGTGCTGGACCCTTATCGGATACGAGGTGCCGAACGTCCCGGCTCCCCGCGCCGGGCTGAGCATCCACACCACCGGCAAGCGCGGTGACCTCGTCGACGACGGCGGCCACCTGCGCCAGGCGTACGGCCTGTCACCCGGCGACTGGGTGCTCATCCGGCCGGACGGCTACATCGCCCTGACCAGCACCGATCCCGCCGACGTCGAGACCTACCTGGACCAGGCCGGCCTGCGCCGGCCGCAGAGCTGAAAGAGGCCGATCATGTCCGCGCAGACCCGAAAAGAACACCGTCAGGTACGACGCGCCGCCGAGTTGCGCCGCGCCGAAGCCCAGCGGGAACTGCACCGCTTCGGCCGCGAGACCCGCCGTGCCGGCAAGACGAGCCTGATCCTGGTCCGGGCCAGACTGGCCGAGCTGAGTGCCCGGAGCTTGACCAAGCTGACCGCCCGTCTGCGCGGACCGTCCTGAGCTACGGAAGGCACCCTCGATGTCCTTCGACCACACAGACGACTACACCGCGCCGCACGGCGGTACGGCGATCCCGGATGGCTACAGGCTGAGCCCCGACGACGGAAACACGACCTGGTTCGCCGGCGCGCTCATCACCTTCCGGGCCAAGGCGGCCGGCACCCGTGGCGTGCTGTCGTTCTTCCAGTGCGACGTGCCGTACGGGTCGGCCGGGTTCGAGAAGTTCTTCGAGGACCTGGGCGAACCGGCGACAGTGCCGAGCATGCCGACACACCAGACCCGCGACCCGTCGGTCGAGGAGCTGCTGGCCGGCGGCCAGGCTTTGGGCTGGGAGTTCGTGGAACCGCGGCCCCGCCGGCTTCCCGGGTCAGGGGACTAGCGGAACGCGGCCAGCGAGACCGGCTGCCACTTGCGCCAGGTGGCGAGCCGTTCCTCGTACTCGGCCGCGACCGGCTCCAGCGACTTGCCGAAGAAGATCCGCGCCGGCGGGTCGTCGGTGTCGGCCAGTTCCAGGATCGGCCGGCGGGTCGCCTTCGGGTCGCCGAGGTCCCACTCGATCGCGGTGCCCGCGCGAACCTTGGCGTAGTCGGGGTTTTCGGCGCTGGTACGGATGTTGCCGGCGCCGAAGTCGGTCGCGTACGGGCCGGGCTCCAGGCAGATGACGTCGATGCCGAAGGGCGCGACCTCCTGGCGCAGCGACTCCGACAGGCCTTCCACCGCCCACTTCGACGCGTGGTAGCCGCCGATGCCGGGGAACGCCCGGACGCCGCCCTCGCTGGTGACCTGGATGATCCGGCCGTGCCCCTGCGCGCGCAGGACGGGCAGCACCGCCTGCGTCACCCACAGCGTGCCGAAGAAGTTGGTGTCCATCTCGGCGCGGATCTCGGCCTCGGTCAGCTCCTCGACCATGCCGAAGTGGCCGTAGCCCGCATTGTTGACCACCACGTCCAGCGTGCCGAAGTGCTCGGCGGCCCGCCGCACGGCGGCGAACACGGCGTCGCGGTCGGTGATGTCGAGCTGCAGGGGCAGCACGGCGTTGCCGTACCGGTCGGCGAGGGGACGCAGGGCGTCGAGGTCGCGGGCGGTGGCGGCGACCCGGTCGCCGCGTTCGAGTGCGGCCTGCGCCCACTCGCGGCCGAATCCCTTCGACGTGCCCGTGATGAACCACGTCTTGGACAACGTCCTCACCTCTCTCAGTCGATGCCTTTCATAGTAACAGTAGCATGGACTGCATTAATTGTACGCATGGTAGCCTTTTCGCATGGAAGGTCGGCGCGATCGCAAGAAACGGCAGACCCGCGAGCGGATCCAGGCCGCGGCGCTGGAGCTGTTCACCTCGCACGGCTACCGCAGCACCACCATCGCGGCGATCGCCGGGCACGCCGACGTCGCGACGCGTACCGTCACGCTGCACTTCCCCACCAAGGAAGACCTGCTGTTCGCCGACGACCCGTTCGCCCCAAAGCCGCTGGCCGCCCGCCTCGACACCCGGTCCGGCACCGCCATCGACGCCGTCGGCGCGTGGATGCGCGACACCATCCGCGCCCTCGACGAACACGACGCCGAGCAGGGCCGCGAGCCGGGCGAGATCTGGTCCCTGCGCACCAAGCGCGCCACCCTGATAGCCGAGGACGAAGACCTCCGCGGCCGCGCCCGCGCGAGCTACTACGAGCTCGAACGCCTGATCGCCGCCGCCGTCGGCAAGGACGCCGGCCTCCCGCCCGACGCGCTGGCCCCACGGCTGACCGCGTACATACTGGTGGGCGGCCTGCGCGAGCTGTACATGACGCACGAGGCCCACCACGGCGACACCACGACCGAAGAGCTACTGCCCCTGGTCGATCGCGTGCTCGCCTTCGCCCGCGCGGGACTGGCCGAGCTGGTCTAGATCGGGAAGCGGCCGCGGCGGATGCGCCAGTGCCGGCCGGCCTTCAGGTGGTCGACGATCGCGCGCTGGAGCACGGTGCGGCGCGGCAGCTGGCCGAGCGGCGTGGTCAGGGTGCGGAAAACGAACCGCAGCACCTCGACGTCGGCATCCTGCCCTTCCGGCTCCTCGTAGGGCTCCAGCTCGAACCTCCGCTGAAACCGGACGATGTTGGAGTCCCCGGGCAGGTACTCCAGTAGCTGCGGGTCGAGCAGCCACGAGCCGCAGGAGAACGCCGTGTAGCGCTCATCGGGAAAGTGGCGTGGGAAGAACGCGCGGGCCTCGTCGAGCGACGCCGCGACCGCCTCCGGGGTCATCGGCCCCGACTCGGGGATGTGCAGGTCGATGGTGGTGCCGCCGCGTTGGTGCTGCAGCCGGCCCAGCTCGTAGATGCCGCCGCGCGCGTGCAGCGTCAGCCAGCTCTGCATGACCGGCCAGCCCTCGCGGTGCATCCGCCGGTCGATCGCGAGGTTGCGGCCCAGATCCGCGAGGGTCACCCACGACACGGCATCGGCGATGCCGTGGTCGCGGTGGTACCCCGTGACGACGTCGACCAGGGCCAGGTACGCGTACACGTAGAGATGCCGCCAGGCGGGGCCCCGTTCGCGCGGCAGCTCCGGACCGGGCGGCAGCCAGCCGTGGCCCCCGAGATCGGCGCGAACCAGGGCGATCGAACGGTCGAGCAGCCAGCGCAGCTCCGGAGTCCACAGGGGAGAGTCCGGGTCGGGCCAGCCCGCCATGATCTCGGCAGCGTCGTCCGGCCGCACCGCGAGCCGGTCGAGGATCGCGGGCGCGTCGGCTTTGGCGGGCAGCGGAGCCGACGGCCGGTCGCCGGCGAGCCGGTGCACGCGGTCGACATCCTCGACGGGTACTCCGAGCCGGGCGGCGGCGGCCTCCAGATCCACGCGAACGATCCTACGATCACCGTCAACGCCACGGAGAAGAGTCAAGGGATCTACCTTATGCCCTGTTTTGTTGATCTCCTGCTCTCCTCGGCGCGAGAGGACATCGACGCCGGGCCGCAGCCCGAGGTCGTCACGACCGACCAGCGTCCGATTCGGACACGGTATTCGGGATCTGCTCCATGCTCGGCTACCGGTTCGCGCCCCGCTTCGCCGACCTGGGCGACCAAAGGTTCTGGCACGCCGACGTGCCCGAAGGGACGACGCCGGCGTACGGGCCGCTGGAGGCGATCGGCCGCAACAAGATCAACCGGCAGAAGATCTACACCCACTGGTCGGACATGACCCGGGTCGCGGGATCGCTGGTCACCAACCAGGTCCGCGCCTATGACCTGCTGCGCATGTTCGCCCGAGGCGGGCAGCCCACCCCGCTCGGGCAGGCTTTCGCCGAGTACGGGCGGATCGACAAGACCCTCCATCTGCTCAGCATCTTGGATCCGATCGACGACACCTACCGCCGCAGGTTGAATAAGCAGCTCACCGTCCAGGAGTCCCGGCATCGGCTCGCCCGCAAGATCTGCCACGGCGGAGGCGGTCAGATCCGCAAGGCGTACCGTGAAGGGCAAGAAGATCAACTAGCGGCTCTGGGCCTCGTCGTCAACGCGGTCGCGCTGTGGAACTCCAAGTACCTGTCGGCCGCGATCGACCGGCTGCGCGCCGAAGGCGTCCCGGTCAAGGATGAGGTGTCCCCGCTCGGCCACGCCCACCTCAACGTCCTGGGCCGCTACTCCATCTCTTCCTCTGCACCGGCCGAAGACCTGCGGCAGCTCGGCGAGACCCCCGACATCCCCGCTCTCCTCGACGGCGGCGGCGTGGAGGAGGAGGGGTAGACCCCAGGGATCCGGAGAATCGTCCGCCGTGCCCGGCCTGGCTGCGCGATCCTGTCCTTTTGGCCGATCTTTCGAAGGATGCGCGGACGGCTGAGGAGGTGCACCCGGCGTGGGGCGAGGTCGTCGACGTTCCTACCCCTCGTCGCCAAGGGATGATCACAGCGGAACTGCGGGGAAGTCTCGTAGCCGCTCACTCAGCCTGTCACCTCGCGGGCGAAGCTCGGTTCCGCCGCTTCCAGTCGCGGTACCGCGACCCCCAACCGGCGTGCTTCCGCCAGGGTGTCTCGGCAGACCTCACGCGGCTCCTCGGCGTCGGGGTCGGAGTGCGCCGTGAGGCTCACGCGCGCGGGCGCGACATGAGCGGTCAGCCAGGCGAGCACGGGTGCCGTCAGCCAGGTGGGCGCCCGGAACGGCAGCACACCGCCCCGGTGCCGTCGGAGGTCGAGGCCGCGCGCCTGGAGGAGCGGCAGCAGTTCGCGGCCGGCCAGCAGCGCCTCGCGCAGGTCGCCCGTCGCCCCGGCCAGCTTGGACAGGGATCCCAGCCGCAGGCCCTGCGAGAACATGCCGGCATCCGACGCGAAATGGACCCACAGCCAGCCGCGGAAGTCAGGCCGCTCCTTGATCCGGAGCCCGGCCTCGCGAAACGCCTGGCGCACGGCCCGTTCCCGGTTGGTCGGGGGCCGGCCGAGTGTGCCGAAGATGACCGACGGCAGCAGTGCCCCGTGGAGTACGCCGTCCGCGCCGAAACCGCCACCGGCCTGGGGAAAGCCCCAGGCGATCTGGTCGGCGGGGAGTGCGCCGATGGCGGCGAGCGGCTCGGTCCAGAGGTTGCCGAAGATCAGCACCGTGGTCTGGCCGACGCGCGGGGCCAGGAAGGCCGTCGCGCCCGCGAGGCGATGGTGGGGCACGCTGAGCACGATCAGGTCGAAGTCGTGGTCCGGCTCCAGCGCCTCGCGGTAGCGCACCGGCCACTTCTCGGCGACGCGCTGCCCCCACACCCGGCGCCGCATATCGAACAGGTCGAGGTCCACCGCGTCCCCGTACGTCGCCGCGCGACCCGGCCGGACGTAGAACTCGACGTCATGTCCCGCCTGTTGCAGAACCCAGCCGTAGACGGTGGCGATCACGCCTCGGCCGAACATCAGGATCTTCACGCTGCACCTCGTGGGGTACGATCGATTTGGAGGCCATCTCCACTTTCCAAAATATGGAGGTCATCTCCACTTGTCAACGCGAGGTAGCGCATGACCACCCACAAGCCGCTGCGGGCCGACGCCCAGCGCAACCGCGAGGCCCTGCTCGCCAAGGCTCGGGAGGTCTTCGACGCCGGAGACTTCTTCGACCTGCGCTTCGACGACTTCGCCCGCCTGGCCGGAGTGGGTACCGGCACGCTGTACCGCCACTTCCCCACCCGGGAGGCACTGGCCGAGGCGGTCTACCACGAGGAGGTCGCCACGCTGTGCGACCGCGCCCGCCAGTTGCAGGCCACGCTGCCCGCAGCGGAGGCCTTGGCGACCTTCCTACGCGGCATGGTCGACCACATAGATGCCCACGAGGGTCTGGCCCGGACGCTGGCCACGCTCATGGCCAGCGGCTCAGGCACCATGGCCGAGGGCAGCCGGGCGCTGGAGCAGGCTGTCACCGACCTGGTGGCCGCCGCCGTGCGGGACGGCACTGTTCGCGACGACGTGGATGCCGGGGCCGTGATGATGGCGCTGCACGGCATCGGTGCGGCCCATGACCGCCCCGACTGGCGGGCCGAAGCCGACGGCGTCATCACCCTCGTGCTGGACGGGCTGCGCCGATCGCACTCAGGCGACGGTCAGCGCGAGCACGAGCAGGAGAGTGTCGTTGATCAGAGTGGTGTTCCGTAAGGGGATCCCCACCGGAACGCCAACCGCCCGGACAATCGCCCCAGGTCAGGGTGTTCCGTATAGGCGTTCCGGTGAAAGCCCCCTATCCGGAACACTTTGAGCCGTGAACGGAACCCGTGTCGGCTACGCCCGCTGCTCGACCGACGAGCAGACGTGATCACCCAGACCGAGCAACTCCTGACCCTCGGCGTCCCCGAAGACCGGATCTATATCGACCACGGCTTCTCCGGCACCACCCGCCGCAACCGCGCCGGCCTCGACCAGACCCTCGCCGCCGTGTGGAACGGCAGCGTCTTCACGGTGACCAAGTTCGACCGGTTCGCCTGCGACATGGCCGAGGCCAACGAGATCCTCACCGGTCTGTCCGGCCGCGGCGTGCTGTTCGGCCTGGGCGCGTCCGTCTACGACTGGAACGACCCGTTCGGGCGACTGTTCCTGCAGACCCTCGCCATGGTCGCCGAGTTCGAGGCCAACCTCGGGCACCTGCGCACCCGCGAGGGCATGGCGCTGGCGAAGACGGACATCAAGCCGCACGTGAACATCTGGGCGATCGGTGACGTCGACCACGGCAAGACGGAACTGACGACTGCGATCCTCAAGGCGCTGCACGACCAGTACCCGGAGTTGAACCCGTACGCATCGGTCGAGGAGATGGACAAGACAACCTTCCGTGATCTTCCATACCTGGGACGGCGGGTAACTGCGGGTTCACCACCCACGATCACTGCTGAACGTAACTATACAAACGCAGAATGTGGCGTAGCGTGAAAGTGATGCCCTCCTGGCCTTGCGACACAGAATTTCCATTACCTGTCACACATGGCCAGCATCGAAGATGGAAGCCCAGCGGCCCGCTGTCCCATCTCACTTCACTTGAGGCAGTCTCATTGACCATGAGGCATCCTGCCGCTTGTCTCACCTATCTGAGTCATGATCGCTAGGGTTTGTGTCCCGCTCTGCCAGTTGCGCAGGTCAGTTTTGCCGCCTTTGTCCGGCCCGTACGACGCGGCGGCCTCGGATGGCCGTGGCGCATCACGCTTCCTGGCGGCCAGTCGTTCGGCGTGCTGGTGAGTCGTGCGGCGCCACAACGTGTCGATGTCTTCAGGGCTGAACTCGGACAGGGCGGCCGACACTCACGCAGTGGGCGACACGACCGCAACGCCATCTGCCTCCGCGGGCCCTGCCACGGCCTGCTCACCCACATCGACCAGGACATCGGCACCCTGACCGTCCCCGTGCCGCGCCTCTCGCCGGACGAGCTCGAGACGTGCGCCCGCTACCGCATCACTCGCGAACGACTCCGCTGCAACGACCGGACTAAGCCGTACGTCGCCCCCTGCACTGAGCCGACCCGCCATGCTCCTACAGCCCTATAGGTCGTGTCTCCTTCGTGCCTCGCGTGCCCGTAAGCAACCGTGGGGAGCCACGCACTCGGCGGGCCGCAGGTCGTGTACGGCGTCGGCTCGATACCATCTCACCGTGATTTCCAGCGCCCGCACCACGGTCTTCGACATCGACGGCACGCTCTGCTTCGACGGACGGGCGATCGACAGCCGGATCCTCGCCGCCATCGAGGCCTGTGAACACGCCGGTCACCAGCTGGTCTTCGCGTCCGCCAGGCCGGTCCGCGACCTCCTGCCCGTCCTCAACGGAGCATTCCCCGCCGCCACGCTGATCGGCGGGAACGGCAGCCTCGTCTCCATCGGCGGCCAGGTCCGGGCGCGCGCCGCGTTCAGTGCCGGCGAACTCGACAAGCTGCTGGTCGAGGCCGAGCGATACCAGGCGGGCTACCTCGCCGACGGCCCCTGGGATTACGCCTACACCGGGCCGGCCGACCACCCGATTCTCAGCCGCGTCGACCAAAGCCGCCTCGCCCGTCGGGTCGACCTCGCCGACCTTCCCTCCGTCGTGAAGTTCCTCGTGGTCAACGCGACCGACATGGCAGCCCTCGCCGAGGCCGGCCGCGTGCTAGGGATGACCGTCAACCATCACCTCGATGAGGCGATCATCGACTTCGCCCAGGGCACCACGAACAAGTGGGAGGCCCTGACCTCGCTGGGCATCGACGAGTACAACGCCTTCGGCAACGACATCAACGACATCGACCTGCTGCGCAACGCGCGGCACGGGGTCCGTGTCGGTGCCCACCCGAGCCTGGACGGCATCGCCCGTGTCACCGTCGCGCCCGACCCGGACGCCGTCGCCGCCGAGATCTCCAGGCTGGCCGCAGCGACGCCCGCGGCCTGAGTAGGTCTCCGGTCAGCTGCGAATCCAAGAAGACGGGCGCGTACGGCGCACAGCCGAAGCGGCAGGGCGCCCGTCCCACCCCGCTGCCCAGCCGTTATGACAACGGCGGCTGATGAGCAAGGGCCGCCATGGGAACCGGCGAAAACCCATGGGAGCATCCGCCGCGAAGATCCGCGTTAGGGAAGACTTGCCGGTCAGGAGCAGCGCTTCCGGGTCCAGCACTGGATACGGGTAGTACCGGCCACAGATGGATCTTGAAGATGCCGGCCTGGCCAGACGACAGCCTCTGCGACCCCGAAGGGATCTCCCGGCGAGAAGGCCGCGACCCGCGCCGGCTGCCTGACCAGAAATCCGGGACGCCCGAGGCTGAACCGGGTGCTGCGCCAACCGCAGAGGCGGTGGCGCCGATCGCGAGTGACTGATCCAGATGATGGCCGCCCGCACCCGGAGCCGCTCGTTAGTCGCGGACATGCAACTGATTGACTTGGATCATGCACCTGCTCTTCTCGTACGGAACGCTCCAGCAGCCCGAGGTCCAGCGAACGGTTTTCGGAGCCGAAATTGCAGGCGAGGCCGACGCCGTCGTCGGCCACCGTCTCGGCGAGGTCATCATTGAGGACCCTCACGTGATCGAGGTCAGCGGATCAGCGATCCACCCTGCTCTGATTACCGACAACAGCCCTGAGGCAGAGGTGATGGGCACCGTCTTCACACTCACCGATGACCAGTTGGCCCAGGCCGATGACTATGAGGTGGATGCATACCGCCGCGTCGAGGTACCGCTGCGGTCTGGGCGCACTGCCTGGGTTTACGCGCTCAGCTGAGCCCGGGGATCAACCACCTGGTCGCGCGGGCGACCAGGTGATGTGGTCCCGAAGCTGGTCCGCCTCGACCCTGACGCATCGCGAGACCGCTGTACGGCGCCGCGGCATGGGACGCCCTGCGTACCGACCCGGAGAACGTCCGGCTGCACCGTTCGCTGATGCAGGTCCTGGAACGGATGTGGAGCCTCCCAGGCCGAGAGCACCGTACGGCCCGACCTCACCAGCGGCGACTTCGCCCTACTCCTGGCCCGGGTGCTGCGCCGCTGCCCGGTCACGTCCACGGACGTGGCGTATGAATCGATCTTCGCGTGATCCTATTTCTGCAGGTTAAGCGGTAAGTGTCTGCGGGAGTGGGTTCTGGGCTGGTGTGTCGCTTGCGATGAGCCGGACGCGGGCCTTGGCGAGGATGTCCAGGCCCATGTAGCGGCGGGCCTCGGCCCATTGGTCGGTCTGCTCGGCCAGGACCGCGCCGACCAGGCGGATGATCGCTCCTCGGTCGGGGAAGATGCCGACCACGTCGGTGCGGCGTTGGACCTCCTTGTTCAGCCGCTCCTGCGGATTATTCGACCAAATCTGGCGCCAGGTCTCGCGGGGGAAGACAGCGAAAGCGAGCAGGTCCTCGCGGGCGGCGTCCAGATGCTCGCACGCGGCCGGATACTTGGCCTCCAGGGCATCGATGACCCAGGCATGCTGGGCGCGAACGGCGTGGGGACCTGGGGGTCAGTCGCGAGACGCTGCGCGTGTGGGGGCGTGCCGCGCAGGCTCGGGGCGAGGGAGAGCCGGCTGGGAAGACGGCATCGTCTGGGCGCGTAGTGTCGGACGACGTGCTGGAAGAGAAAAACAAGCAGCTCAAGGCTCGGATCCGGGAGCTGGAGCTGGAGCGGAACATCCTGCGCAAAGCTGCCAAGCTTTTCGCGGGCGAGACGAACTGGTGAGCCGCTTTCAGTTTGTTGAGGACCACAAGGCGCTCTTCGGGGTGAAGCGGTTGTGCCGGGCAGGTGTCACGCTCAGGCTTCTACCGGTGGCTGAAGGGCGCCGGTGCGCGGCTGGCCTGCGGTATGGCCGATGAGGAGCTGGCCGGGCGGATGCGGCGGTTCCACGCCGAGCATGACGGTCGCCCGGCTGGAAGCCCTGTTCACCGACGACCGCCACGCCCTACGAGAGCGGGTGCTCTGGAGGCTGCTGTATGAGACAGCCGCCCGCGCGGAGGAAATCCTCACACTGAACGTCGAAGACCTGGACCTGGAGTTCCGCCGCGCCCGCGTCACCAGCAAGGCGGCGCCATCGAATACGTGCACTGGGCCACCGCCACCGCCCGCCTCCTGCCGCGCCCGCCTCCCCCAAGGCCGCCAGGCCGGACCAGTCTTCCTCGCCGACCACCGCACCCCCACCTCCGGACCCCGCGCCCCCGCGGCCACCGACATCTGCCCCATCACCAGGCGCGGACGCCTGTCCTACCCCCGCGCCGAGTACCTGTTCAAAACCGCCTCCGCTGAACTGGACCCGCACGGCCAGGGGTGGACGCTGCACCAGCTCCGCCATAGCGCGCTACAGCATCTGGCTCAGGCTGGGCGCACCGCCCCCGAACTGCAGGCCAAGTCCCGCCACCAGCACCTGTGCAATTCCCTCCTGAGCAGGGTGAATGCGCTCGCGTGTACCTGGTGAAAGCTTCGTCAACGACAGGCCGGCTCGCCAGTGAGGTTTCACGAGCGCACCCGCGACGAGGCCAAGGCCGTCATGACCCAGAACATGCCGGCGGAGCTCGCCGACGACACCCTGGACATCCTCGCCTCCCCGAGCCCGGCCGAGCTGCGCGTCAGCCCGGACGTCCAGCGGGTCCTCGGCCGAGCCCCACGCCCCTTCGCCGACTGGGCCACCCGCAATGTCGCCGCGTTCCGCTGAGACTGCTCAGCGCCGCCGGAACTGCTCTTCATGCCCGGCGATCCACTGCTGATAGTCGAGGAGCCTGACCCGAAGTTGACGCCCGTCCCGTCGGCAAATGATCTTGAGTAGGAGATCACCGCCGCCCGTCCATGCCCATCCCAGCTGGTCACCAGCGTGACAGCCGGGTCCGGGGCGGGTCCGGAAACCCGGGGCGACGGCGTCGACGACCTTCTCCGGGGAGGAGTGACGTCGCCCGCGAGATGATTCTTCCCGGCGTTCCATGGGGACGGTCAGGTGCCGAGCACCAGCGGTACGAGGAAGTAGATCTCGACGGCCTCGTAGACCGCGCCGATGACGAAGAGCGCAAGCGCCGGGAGCCAGAGCCGGCCGAGTCGACTCAGGCCGCGCGCATAGGCCTGTCGTCGGGTGGTGGCACCCGCGGTCGCCGGTCGGAGCCAGGACCTGGCCAGCAGGTAGGCGCCGAACATCACCAGTGCGTAGGCCTGGAACTCGATGAGGATGGTCGGCGAGTGCGGGATGAGGATCAGTGCCGATGTGCGGTCGACGGGCGCCAGGAGGATCCCTATGTCGATCGTCTTGATCACGAAGACCAGAAGGCCCGCGAAGGGGATCACGAGCGACGGCAGGACGATGAGCAGCAGTGCTGTCGCGAACACGTTGACCAGGAAGATGGTCGCGCCGAAGGTCCAGGGGCTGCCGATCACGGTGTCGACGAGCGCCCCTTGGCCGCCGTCGACGAACGAGGACGTCCGCGCGGCGTGGAGATCGGGGAAGATCGCACCCAGGACCATGCCCAGGAGGAGCACCCCGTAGACGAGGGCATTGATCAGCAGGTATGCGCGCAGGTCGGCGCGGATGATCTGGAGCGGTCTGCGAAGACGGTTCATGATTCTCGTGTCCGTTTCTCTGGCGATGTGTCATCGACGCCTGCTGGAGCGGGCCCTGAGTGTTACCGGCCCGAGTGCTGCGTGCGGACCCGGCCTGTCGGCCGCAGCCTGGGGAGTCGGTCAGTTGCCCCCGGCGTCGAGCAGCCAGTGGTAGCGCAGCCGCAGCGCCCTTTCCATGCTGGCCAGCGCGGCGCCGAGGGCGAGCGTGATGTTGAGCCAGAGCGGCAGGTGGATGGGGGAGGTGAAGGTACCGAGGTTCTCGGCGATGGGTGGCACCTGCGAGATCGGCCCGATGATCTGCGGGAGGTTCAGTCCCACGCCGATCACGAGCATCACGACCGAGGTGGCGGCGACGATGCGGCTCACCGTCGGATGATCACGCTCGAGACGGGCTCGCCGGCCCTCGCCCGATTTCGGGTCGGGGACAAGTTGGTGTTCCTCGCCCGTGGTGGTGACGTAGTGGCAGCGCTTGATCCCGAAGCTGCTCGTCGCGACCTCGATGACGCCGCCCTCCACAGGGAACACGGCGGGGATCTTCGACTGGGCGTGATGGCGACCGTCGAGATACAGGTGTGCTGTGCTCTCGCCGCCCGACTGGTTGTCCCAGTGCCGCACGTCGACGGCATATGTCCCCGGCCGTCGGCCATCGGATGAGGGCCGGAGGTGGAACAGCGCGCGCCCTAACGGCAACTGCCACCAGCGAAACCGCTGAAGAGGGCGCCCGTCGCCCTGTTTGACCCGCCGGATCGCCCGGCTGCGCCGCCATGCCTTCAACACGTTCCCTCCGCTCCCCGGCCAATCCGGCCGATGCTCCCGGGGTCGCTTCATCACAACCTGACTAACACAGTGTGTTAGTCGCTCTGATGGCCAAGCTATCACAGTGTGCTAGTACAGTGTGATAGTGCTGTGAACGAGTGAGGCGGAGGCCCAGGAGATGACGGATCAGAACGAGCAGCCCAGCAGCCGGGACAAGGTTCTCCTGGCGGCGATGCAGTTGATCGGGGAAAACCCCGGGGCGAAGCTCAGCGTGCGAGCGGTCGCCGCGCGCGCGGGAGTGAGCACGGGATCCCTCCGGTTCCACTTCCCGACGCAGCGCGCGCTCCAGGACGAGGTACTCACCCGCCTGTACGACCTCGTCGTCTCCGAAGAGCGGATCCACGAACGGGACGCGCCGGCCCGTGACCGCCTTGTCGACTGCCTGCGCCAGGTCCTCGCCCCCGCCGGAGTCGGCGCCGGCGCACGGGAAGCGCACCGCACCATCCACGAGCAGTTCATCGCCTCGGAACCGACTGAGCAGGTGCGGGAGGCATATTTCGCCCTCGAACGGGAGGGGCGACGTCGCGTGGAGTACTGGCTGACGGTGCTCACGCAGGAAGGCGCTCTCGCCCCCGGCGACACCTCTCGGCGCGCGAAGTTCCTCCTTACCGTCCTGAACGGCCTCGCACTGGAGCGAGCCCTCCCCTCCGACGGCTCGATCTTGCAGTCCGAGAACGACACCCTCTACATGGCCGTCGACGCAATCCTGAACCCCGCAACATCCTGACCCGTCGACTTCGACCGCGTACGCAACGGCCGGTTCGATGTCCCCCAGGCCGTCGATGACAAGAACTCAGCCAAGCGCAGGATGCGCTGGTCAGCCAGTAGACGCTCGCTGGCCGGCCAGGCGTCACCCTCGCCGGGATGTGCGGCCAGGGAACTCAGATCTGGTTCAGGCCGCCGTCGACGTACAGGCTCGAACCGGTGATGAAGCTGCTCTGCTCGGAGGCGAGGAAGGCCACGGCGGCGGCGATCTCCTCCGGGCGCCCGAGCCTGCCCAGCGGCACCTGCGTGGCCAGGTGCTGCCTGAGACCGGCGGCCTGTTCCGGGTCGGGAGCCAGCCCCGACAGGCCAGGAGTGTCGGTCGGGCCGGGCGTGATGGTGTTGACCCGGATGCCGCGTCCCTTGAGCTCGTTGGCCCAGGTCCGGGCGAACGATCGGGTGGCGGCCTTGGTCGCCGCGTACACGCCGAACGCCTCCGCGCCGACGTCCACGTTGGTGGAGCCGTTCAAAATCACCGAGGCGCCGTCGTTGAGCAGCGGCAGCGCCTTCTGAACGGTGAACAGCGTGCCCCGGACGTTGATACCGAAGAGGGTGTCGAAGTGCTCCTGCGTGACCTGCTCAAGCGGCACGAATGCGGCGACGGAGGCATTGGCGAACAGGACGTCCAGGCCCCGTCCCCGGCCGCGGATCGTCTCGTAGAGCCGATCCAGGTCGGCCGGAATCGAGATGTCGCCGATCACCGCGGTGGCCGCTGAGCCGATCATTTCGACGGCCGCGTCGAGTTCGGTCTTGCGCCGGCCGGTGATGAACACGTGTGCGCCTTCGGCTGCCAGCCGTACGGCGCCGGCCAGGCCGATTCCGGTGCTGCCGCCGGTGACGAGAGCGGTCTTCCCCGCAAGTAGTCCCATGTGAATGACCCCTTCCGACTTCTGCATCGATCGCTGCCGAAGTCGAACGATAGCACTTCTGCAGCGATCGATGCAGAAGAGGTAGGCTGCGGGGGTGGTGACCAACCAGAGCGGCATCATCGGCCGACCGCGGGGATTCGACGCCGACGACGCTCTCGAGCGCGCCATGCTGGTCTTCTGGGAGCACGGCTACGAGGGGGCCAGTCTGGCCAGGCTGACCGAGGCGATGGGCATCTCCGCCAAAAGCATGTACGCGGCCTTCGGCAACAAGGAAGAGCTGTTTCGTAAGGCCCTGGAGCGCTACACAGAAGGCCCGAGCGCATACCTGGCCCGGGCCTTGCAGGAGCCGACCGCCCTCGGCGTCGCCGCCACGCTCCTGGCCGGCACCGTCCGAACCACCACCCGCCCGGCCCATCCCCACGGCTGCCTGGGCGTCCAGGGCGCCTTGGCCGCCAGCGACTCCGGGCGCGCAGTCCGTGACCTTCTCGCCGCCTGGCGCAACAACGGCTGCTCCCGCGTCCGAGAGCGGTTCCAGCGAGCCGTCGACGACGGCGACCTGCCTCCAGCTACCGATCCGGGGCTCCTGGCCCGCTATGTCACCACCTTGGCATTCGGCATCGCCGTGCAAGCCGCCAGTGGCGTCGGCCGCGACGAACTCCAGGAGATGGCCGACGCCGCCCTACGCACCTGGCCGCTCCCCTGACAACCATCCGAGGTTCGCCGTCGCGAGCAACCGCTCGCTCTAACGGCCGGGGTTCACAAAGCCCCCGTTCATGAGGAAGCATGCCGACGGAGTGTGGCCGGAAGCGATCAAGATGATCGTCGTTGTTGGGCTGGACCGCGGCACCCTGCCATGATCGCTCACGGCGGGTTCCCCGGCCCGCCCGCCGCACCCAGCGTGCGCGTCTCCACGTACCGGGGGCTCCACGTGTCGTTGCCGTGGTCAGTCGCTCTAAGCGGCTGCCGGTATCGGGGTCCAGGGGGTTTGGAATTCCGTGGTCCCGGTAGCGGTATCGGATCACCTTCACTCTGGCAGCGCCGGTGAACTCGACTCCGTCATGGGCGATTCACGCCAGGATGACGGCGATCCCGGCGCCCAGGAAGATCAGGCCCGCCATGCCGCTCAGGACGCTGGGCAGGACACGGTAACGCGCGGTGAAGACCCGGGCTGCTTGAGACTGTCCGTCGAGGTAGGCGATCGGGACCCGCTGGCCGACGGTCAGCCGCAGGCCGATCCCGGCCACCTGCGGAGTGAACTCGATGTGGTATCCGGCCTTGTCGGTGAAGGCGATGACGAAACGCTGGACGAGTCGTCCACGACCGCCCCGATCACCGTGCCCCACCCGTGCACGCCGTACCGCTGTAACCGGGAGACCAGGCGCCGCTCCCTGACCGCGAAGACCAGAAGGCCGAGCGAGGTGGCGAGGAAGACGAGGCCGGCCACTACGGTCATCATGCTGGGAATACTACGGAACCCCGGGCCCCGCGGCTGAGCGCGTCTGGGAAAGGGGGCGGCGTCATCATCCTCCTCGTCCAGGTCGTCGACGACCTCATCCCACGCCCGGTTGCCTCTGTTCAGCCATCCGCCCATCCTCCGAAAAGATCGCCAAAAGGAAAGGATCAAGCACCCCGCACGCGGATGATTCGCCGCCCAGCTCAAGGAAAGCTTCAGAACAAGGACGCCTGCGGTGGCCGCGCTCCCGGCATCTACGCCCCTTCCTCGTCCACACCGCCGTCGCCCTCAGGCACGTCGGGGATCTCGCCGAGCTGCCGCTACCTCGTCCCGCCGCGGCCCGGGCACGCGACGCCGCGCCCCTACCGGCAATCCCACCTCACCGGGCTGGATCCGGTCACGCCGCGACCTAAGAAACTCACCGAACTCACGCAAGTCCATACCGACCATCCTGCAGCGTTGCCGCAACGCGAGCCAGGGAACGCCACCACCACCCTGGGCGTGGCCCGCAGCCGCTCCGGCGACCGAGAGGCGGAGCACGCACACCTCGGTCACGGAAACGGAGAGGTACGGTCGCAGCCCTCAGCAGCAGCGCGCACCTGGTGCTGCGTTCCTCAAAGGGTGCAGGTGAACCGACGGCGTAGCTGCACCTCCGCCCACCGGTCCCAGCTGGAGGGCAGCAGCCACAGGCCGTGCACGAAGACGGCGGGGACCCTGCCGGAGTCGTTGGCCCGCTCGATCTGCTCCTGCTCGTGGCTCATGACAGCTTCTCCTTCAGGAAGGCGATCGCCTGCGCGATGGCAGCCTCGGCGGCGTTGGTGCCGCGCAAGGCGTTGAGCATGACGAAGTCGTGGATGTTCCCCTGGTAGCGGACGGCCACGACCGGCACGCCCGCGTCGCGCAGCCGGGCCGCGTAGGCCTCGCCCTCGTCCCGCAGGACGTCGGCCTCGGCCGTGATGACCAGCGCCGCAGGCAGACCAGCGAGCTGCTCGCCGGTGGCGCGCAGCGGCGAGGCGGTGGGCTCGTTCCGCTCCCTCTCCCCGGCGGTGTACTGGGCGGCGGCCAGATTCTGCCCAATCGCCACCCGGGTAGCGCGCCTCCGGCGAGCGGTCGTAGTTGACGAACACCACTGCCGCGCCCGCGCCCTTGGCCAGCTCGCGGACCAAGCGGCCATGCGTGTGGTCGTCGCCGAACACCCACCCGGCGCCGTGGATGTAGAGGATCACCGGCGGCGGGCCCGCCGCGTCGGCGGGGCGGAAGATCGTCAGGTTCTCCACGCTCTCGCGCGTGGTGCCCGGCACCTCGATCTCGGGCGACTGTGCCTCATCGACGGCCTTGCGGCCGTCCTCCATCGGAAGCTGGAAGGGGTACGGCGGAGCGCTCGTCGCCTCGGCGAAGGCCTGCGCTGCCGGTTCCAGAACGGGTTTGGACATGCTCGTGCCCTCCTCGGGAGGGATCGGTGATGCCCATCGAAGCAACCGCCGTTCCCTGGCACGAGGCAGATCGCAGGCAGAACGGCAGGCAGAAGCCGCCTGTGCTCATCCGCAGGTGGCTTGGACATGGCCATCGGGCCGGCAAGGCGCGGCGCTGGTTTCGGCCCCGGCCCTTCTTTGGAGTGCGACAGCCCCGAGGGGGCGCTCGGCAACGCCGAGATCCGAACCGGTCCGGGCTGGTTGGAGGCCCTGAAGCCGGCATGATCGTGCTGGCGGAAGCGAGATTCACACGCGATGTCGGCGTGCACCGTGAGGCGTTGCGCAGCTGGGTGCGTCAGTCGGAGATCGACGGCGGGCAGCGGCCCGGCACGTCGACCGAGGACGCGCTGCGGATCGCCGAGCTCGAGCGGGAGGTCCGTGAGCTGCGCGTGCCGGCGCAGCAGGGTCCCCGGCGTCACCAGTCGGTGAGCACGCAGCGCCGCCGACGGTCCCCGAGCCGGCGCGGCCGGCACCGCTCGATCCGCCCGGCTCCCGGATCAGGTGAAGGAGACCGAACCGGTGTCGTGGGCGTCGTGGAGGACGCCGGCCAGTTCATCGGCCAGGTCGGCGGTGGCGGCCACGACGCCGCTCCAGCGTTTGGTGAGGTCGGTGTCCAGCTCGACGGCGCGCCCGAACACGTCCCTGACTGCGCCGCCGGCCACGTCGGCCAGCACGACCGCGGCTGCGATGTCCACC
Organism: Nonomuraea sp. NPDC052116; assembly: GCF_040680035.1. Classification (NCBI taxonomy): domain Bacteria; kingdom Bacillati; phylum Actinomycetota; class Actinomycetes; order Streptosporangiales; family Streptosporangiaceae; genus Nonomuraea; species Nonomuraea sp. NPDC052116. Next base: position 118,980 of record NZ_JBFAWA010000039.1, read on the forward strand.
AGGCGATGTGTGTCGGTGGCGGCGTCGGCGAAGGCATCGGTCGCGCCCTGCGCCACGAGCGCCGCCTCCAGGCAGCTCGTGGACAGGATCCGGACGCGGACCGCCCGCCGTGCCACCGCCCACCAGGCCGCGGTCGCCCGGGGATTGGCCGGGTGGGGCCGCAGGAGGGAGACGGCCGCGCCGTCCAGCGTCCGGCGGCCGCTCGTACGCAGCGGCGACGGCACCCCGGACCGAGCCCACCAGCTGCGGCCCGTGTCCAGCCAGACGGTCAGCGCCTCGGTGAAGACGCCGTCCTCGGCCACGGCCGCCGAGAAGGCCGACAGCGGGACCCCGGCCGCGGCGTTGGCCGAGCCGTCCACCGGGTCCATGACCAGGGTCAGCGCCGACCCGCGGTCCACCCAGCCGCTCTCCTCGGTCAGGACGTTGACCGGATGTCGTGACAGCGCGGCCAGGATGGCGTCCTCCACGAGCACGTCGATGCGCATCGTGGGGGTGCCGTCCGCCCCGTCCGCGACGACGGCCGCCAGACTGGCGCGGTCGTGCTCGGCGGTGGCGACGGTGTACGCCTCCAGCGCCGCCGCCGCGGCGGCGGCGAGGGCCGGATGCGTCTCCGCCGGCACCCCCTGCCCGCTCTGCCGCACCGTCATCGTCCGACCCCCGCGAGCAGCACCGGGTCACCCGCCGCGACGGTCATGCGCACGGTCGGCCACCCCCGTTCGACGGTCACCACGGTCAGATCCCCGCGCTGCCCCTCGGCCAGGGCGCCCCGGTCCGTCAGCCCGGCCACGGCGGCCGGGCCCGAGGTGACCAGCGCCACCGCCCCCGGCAGCGGCACGACGCCCCGCGCGGCCAGCAGCAGCGCCGCCGCCAGCGGGGCGGAGGGCAGGTAGTCGCTGGACAGGCCGTCCACCAGCCCCGCCGCCACCAGCTCGGCCGCCGACACGTTGCCCGAGTGGGAGCCGCCGCGCAGGACGTTCGGCGCCCCGGCCACCACCCGCAGCCCGCGTTCCCTGGCCGCCCGCGCGGCCTCCAGCGTGGTCGGGAACTCCGCGACCGCGACCCCGTTGGCCACCGCCACGTCGATCTCGGCCGCGGTCACGGGGTCGTGCGCGAGCAACCTGGCCCGGCCCAGCGCCGCCAGCTCCGCCAGCCGGCCGAGCGCGATCTCCCGGTGCCCGATGCGCGTGTCGCGCTCGGCCACCAGCGTCTCGACCCGCCGCTGCGCCTCCTCCGCGGAGATGCCCTCGGTGCCCTCCAGCCAGCGCCGGTACACGGCCGAGTCCCGGTACTGCCCCTGCCCCGGCGTGTGGTCCTCGAAGGACACCAGCGGCGGCGGCACGGGCGCGTCGAAGTCGGACAGGCAGGCGTCCAGGGCGGCCAGGCCGTCGGGGTCGCGGGCGTCGAGCCGGTAGAGGACGCGGTGGTCCACCAGCGCATGCCCGGAGGCGCCACGCGCACGCAGCGCGGCGTCCAGGCGGCGGGCCCGCTCGACGGTACGGCCCTTGCGGTCGTGCGATTCGAACGCCACCCCGTGGAACACGGTCGTGACCCCGGCCGCCCGTACCCGCCCCTCGAAGCTGGACACCCCGAACTCCACCTCGAACTCCGCCCCCGGCCGGGGTCGCAGCTCGGTCTCCAGCCCGTCGGAGTGGGTGTCGACGATGCCGGGCAGCAGCAGCGCGCCCCGCAGATCCACGGCCTCCGCCGGCACCGCGCCGGGCCGGGCGGGCCCGACGTAGGTGATCAACCCGCCCTCCGTGACGACCAGCGCGTCGTCGATGACGCGGTCGGGCAGTACGGCCTGAGCATGCGCGAGCACCCTCATCGGGCCACCTCCAGGTTCAGTTCGGATTCACGCAGGACGGCGCGGGGCGGCCCGTCGGCGGCCACCCTGCCGTCCTTGAGCACCACGACCCGGGTGGCCAGCCGCTCGATGGCGTCGAGGTCGTGGAAGACGGAGAGCACGGCCACGCCCGCCCCCGTCAAGTCGGCGATCATGGACAGCACGGCCTCCCGGTTGACCGGGTCGAGCGCGGAGACCGGCTCGTCGAGCAGCAGCAGCCTGGGGGGTGAGATGGTGCCGGCGGCCAGGTTCACGCGCTGCTTCTGGCCGCCCGACAGGACGGTGGTGTGCATGGCCCACAGCCGCTCCTCGATGCCCAGCCGGCGCAGGGCGGCCGCGGCGGCATCGCGGGCCGCGTCGAGGTCCAGGCCGCGGGCGGCCCCGGCACGCGCCACCACGTCGAGCACGGCCCGGCGCGGCTCGGCCCGCAGGAACTGCGAGACGTAGCCCAGATCCCGTCCGCGCAGGTCGGCGACCTGCGCGTCGGGCAGTGCCGCCAGGTCCACGCTCTGGCCCGACGAGGTACGCAGCAGGATCCGCCCGGCCGTCGGCACGTACGTGCGGTGGACGCAGCGCAGCAGCGACGACTTCCCGGCTCCGGACGCACCGGCCAGGGCGACGTGCTCGCCGGCGGCCACGTCCAGGTCCACGCCGTGCAGCGCCCCCACGGTGCGCCCGTCGATCGTGTGCAGGGTGAACGACTTGGCCAGCCCCCTGATCTCCAGAACGTTCATCCGCGCGCCGCCGCCACCAGTCGCTGGCTGTAGGGGTGCTGCGGATCCTCCAGAAGCTGGTCGGTCAGACCGGTCTCGACGACGCGGCCGTGTTGCATCACCATCACCCTCCTGGTCAGCATCTCGATGACGCCGAAATCGTGGGAGACGACCACGGCGGCCACGCCGAGCCGTTCGAGCAGGTTGCGGAGCAGGTCGAGCACGCCGGCCGCGACCGAGGCGTCCAGTCCCGTCGTGGGCTCGTCGAGCAGCAGCACCGGCGGGCGGTTGGCCAGCGCCTTGGCGATCTGCACGCGCTGGCGCATGCCGCCGGAGAAGGTGCGTACGGGGTCGTCCATGCGCGACAGCGGCACCTCGGTCAGCTCCAGCAGCTCGGCGGCCCGCTCCCGGATGCGGCCGAAGTGCCGGCCGCCGGCGGCGGTGAGCCGCTCGGCGATGTTGCCGCCCGCGCTCGTGTCCAGGTCGAGCCCGGCGGCCGGGTCCTGGTAGACGACCGAGACGCGGTCGATGCGCAGCCGCCGCCGCTCGCCGTCGCCGAGCGCCAGCACGTCGGTCCGCCCGTCGTCGTAGCCGCGCAGGTACGCGCTGCCCCGGCTGGGCCGCTCGTCACCGGCCACGCAGCGCATGACCGTGGACTTGCCGGACCCCGACTCGCCGACGATGCCCAGCGCCTCGCCCGGCTCCACCTCGAAGCCGACGTCCCAGACCGCCACGACGGCACCGGTCGCGGGCGAGACCGAGGTGCCGTGCTCGGGCCCGGTGCCGGGCAGCGACCGCGCCCCCGGGTCGCCGTAGACCCTGCCGAGCCCCTCCACCTTCAACGCCCAGTTCATTGATCCTTCTCCCTGTTACGCGCGCAGAAGTCCGTGTCGCTGCACACCCAGGCCACGGAACCGGCCACGGACGGCACCTCCACCAGGTACGACTCCTGCGAGCCGCAGTGCCGGCAGGCCGCGCCGGGTGTGTGCTCGACCTCGAACGGAATGTCCTCGAACACCAGCGGCTCCACCACGGTGTGCGGCGGCACCGCGTAGATCCGCTTCTCCCGCCCCGCCCCGAACAACGTCAGCTGCTCGGCCCGATCCAGCTTCGGCACGTCGAACCTGGGGATCGGCGTGGGCGAGATCAGGTAGCGGTCGTTCACCATGCACGGGTAACCGGCCGTCTTGGTGACGACGCCGTTGCGGACGACGTCCTCGTACAGGCCGACCCACATGCGCGAGTAGTCGGCCTCGGCGTGCATCCTGCGCTGCTCGCGCACGTCGTGCTCGACCGCGCGCAGCGGCTCGGGCACCGGCACCTGGAGCACGAGCACCTGGTCGGCGCGCAGCGGCGTCTCGGGGATGCGGTGCCTGGACTGGATCAGGCTCGCCTCGCGGGTGTCGCTCTCCTCCTGGCAGCCGACGTGGTTCACGACCAGGCGGCGCAGGTTGGATGCGTTCACGCCGCCGTCGTCGCCCTGGTCGATGACCTTGAGCCGGTCCTGCGGGCCGACGAGCGCCAGCGTCACCTGCAGCCCGCCCGAGCCCCAGCCGCGGGCCACCGGCATCTCGCGCGAGCCGAACGGCACCTGGTAGCCCGGCACGGCCACCGCGGTCAGCGCCGCCCGGCGCACCTCACGCTTGGACAGCTCGTCGAAGATGCCCCGGCGGCCGCCGTCGCCGGCGAGGTCCGTGATCGTCCTCATCGCGCGGCCACCTCCCGCGCGGCGGCCCGTACCGCCCGCTTGCGGTCGAGCACCGACCGGAAGTCCACGTAGTGGGGCAACTTGAGGTGCTCGAGGAAGCCGGACGCCTCGATGCCGTCGAGGGTCAGCAGCACCTCCTGCTCCAGCTCCGTACGGCCGCCGTCGCGGTGGACCAGCAGGTCGAGTCCGGCCATGGCGATGGCCTTGCGCTCGTTGTGGCCGAAGCACATGCCGTAGCCGAGGTCGAGGCGGCTGCGGTCCTCCTCGGCCCGGTCGAGGTCGTCGATCGTCTCGACCTCGGTCACCCGCACCTCGGTCACGGTGACCGGGGCGCCGGTGAGCGGGTGGCGGACCCGTACGGGGAGGGCGCCGTGGCGGACCTCGCCGGGGAACTCGTGGTTGTGGCGGCCCGGCCGGAAGGTGTGCGAGTACCACAGGTGCACCAGGGCGCCGGTCTCGGCCCTGGCCATCGCGGTCAGGCGGGCCGAGCGGGGCACTCCGGGGCGGATGGGAGAGCGGGTGATGTCGTACGGCTCGGGGTCGCCGTCCGTGCGCCTGTCCACCAGCAGGTCCATGGAACGGAGCAGGCCGAGCAGGCGCGGCGGGTGGCGCAGGTCCGCGTCGTCCACGTGACCGTGGCCGTTCACCTGGGGCTCATCGGGCTCCCGCAGGCGGGCCTTGGCCTGCTCCTCCGGCATGAGGTCGAGCAGGCGGCCCACGTAGTCGAGCGTGCGGCCCAGGAGCTGGCTGCCCGGCGGGTTGCGGAAGGCGGGAGAGATGCGGCGCGAGACCTTCAGCTCGTCGGCGTGCACCGGCTCGGAGTAGGCCACCCGGGGCAGCGTCGAGCGGTGTGCCCTGATGAGCTGCGCCGCCTCCTGCACGTCGCCCTCGGACTGGCGCAGCGCCCTGGCCGCCAGCTCGGGGGCCCACAGACCGCCCTCCCCCATGATCCGGTCCACGGCCGACCGCAGCCGGCCGGTGATCTGGTCGATGCCGAGCCAGTCGCTGGGCCCGCCGTACCGGCGGCGTTCGACGAGCCGTTCGGCGGCGAGGATGGCCTCGTGGCCGCCGCTGGCACCTGAGTAGCCCATTCAGTGCTCTCCGTTCTCGATCTCGATGCGGGTGCTGCGCGGCAGCCCGGCGACCGTCCCGTCCTGAGCGACGAAGAACGTGTCGATGCCCGCGGGGAAGCCGGCGTTGGCGGCGGCGAGGGCCTCGAACACGTCCCGGGCCAGGCCGGTGACGCGTAGCCGCCGCGTGCCGGGCACACCGGGGCCGCTGAGCGTCAGGACGACCTCGGGCCCGTCCTGACCGGGACCGTTCCCGCCGAGACCCGCGACGGCGGCCACCAGGCGCGTGCCGAGCTCGGGGTGCAGAGCGTCGCCCCTGGTCAGCGCGGCGATCTCGACGGACGTGGGCGGACGCAGCGCGACCACCATGCGGGCCTCGTGCGGCGGGGCCACGGGCGCGGAGGACGCCAGGTGCAGGGCGCGGGCCCAGTACTCCTCACCAGGCGTGGTCAGTACGGCCGTCGGCACCTCGACGTCGGCCAGCCCGGCCGCGACGCCCAGCGCGGGAGGCCCGTCGCCGGTCCCGACGGCGTCCAGCACACCGGGTCTGGACAGCACGTTCAGCAGGGCACGGAAGTCGGCCTGCGCCCGCGCCGCCGTCGGCGTCACCGCGCGGACGTGGACGCCGATCCCCTGGACGGCGGTGACGGTCATGTCAGCTCCTCGAAGGCCACGCGGGTCAGCGACACCTCGGCCCATTCGGCGGCGTCCTCCCTGGCCCGGCGTTCGGCGACGGCCGCGCACAGGGCGTGCACGTCGCCGGCGGCGGGCAGCCCGGCCGCCGCGGCGGCGTCCAGGAGGGCGGCGGCCAGGGCGGCCACGCGGTCGTCGCCGCCCCGCATGCACCATCCGGCCGTCCCCGCGACCTCGACGGTGCACGAGGTGACCAGCACCTCGCCCAGGTGGAAGCGCTCCTCGGCCACCGGCTCGCGCACGGTGAGCATCACCATGCCCACCTCGGGCGCGTGCAGGACGGTGGGCTCGCCCAGATCGCCCGACTGGAGCAGGCGCTCGGCGAGGGGCAGCAGTTCGTCGGGAGTCGCGGCGGCCAGCAGCTCGGCGCGTTCCTCCCTGGTCATCACGTCGGTCAATGCATTTCCTCTTCGATCTCAAAGGTGACGTCGAGGACGTCGGGCCGCAGGTAGGTGCGGGCGTACTCGACGTATGGGCCGCCGGCGGCGCGGTTCACGCTCTCGGCCAGCCAGACGGGGCCGCGGCTGCCGTCGGTCAGGTGTTCGGCGATGCCCTGCGGGGGCACGTCGAGGCTGATCCGGTAGCGGGAGCGGACGACGGTGAGCCCGTAGCGGCGGCTCAGGACCTTGTGCAGGGAGACACCGTCGCCGAGCTCCCTGTCCAGGTTCAGCAGGGGGCGCCGGGGCAGGACGCTGGTGGCGTACGCGGCGACCTCGCCGTTCACGCTGAACACCCGCTCGACCGTCCACACGGCCGCGCCGGTGGCCAGGGCGAGCCGTGAGCGTTCCTGCTCGACGGCCCGGCGGACGCCGCAGGTGATCAGCCGGGCCCCCGGCTCGGCGCCCGCCAGCCGCACGGTCTCGCTGAACGACGGCGGGAAGTGGCCGGAGATCACATACTCCACGCGTCCGCGCCTGAAGGTGCCGACACCCTGGACGCGGCGCACCAGCAACCGCCGCTCCAGCTCCTGCAGGGCGGCGCGGGCGGCCGGCCTGCTGACCTGGAAACGTTCGGCCAGCACGTGCTCGCTCGGCACCTGCGCTCCCACGGGAACGTGCGCCAGCTCCGCCTCCAGGATGTCGGCCATCTCCAGGTAGCGCTGCGTGCTTGTCATGACAAGTAGCCTCGGCGGCGTTCCCGACCAGGAGGTGAACGGCGGGCGACGCCGCACGAGCGCACAGGTCATCAACGCAGAACGGATCTGAGCCGGGCCGAGACCGCCTCCACGGCCAGGACCAGCACGAACACCGGCAGCACGATCGCGGTGACCACGTCTTGGTTGAGTGCCCTGATGTGCTGGCTGAGCGCGTACCCGAGCTCTCCGGCGCCGACGATGCCGAGGATGAAGAAGGCCCGCAGGTTGACGTCGAGCGCGTACAGGGTGGTGGCCGCCAGGCGGGGCGTGAGCTGGCCGAACACGGCCACGGTCAGCTCCTGGACCGGCCGCGCCCCGGCCGAGAGCGCGGCCTCGCGCGGCCCCGCGCGCAGCTCCTCGGCATCGTCGGCGACGAGTTTGGCGACCAGGGCGGTGGTGAAGACGGCCAGCGCCAGCGTCCCGGCGACCGGGCCGTCCATGAGGCCGAACGCCGCCACGAACAGCAGCACCAGCAGCAGGTCGGGGATGGAGCGCAGGCCGACGAGGAAGGTGCGCGCGGCCAGCCGTACGCCGTCGTTGGGGGCGACGGCGCGGGCGGCGGCCAGGCCGAGCGGGATGCCGGCCAGGACGCCGAGGAAGGTGGCGCCGAGCGCGATCGAGGCCGTCTCCAGCAGGCCGCCGCCGAGGAGGTCCGCGACCGGGGCGAAGTCGGGCGGGAAGAAGTCGCCGAACGCCCGCACGGAGCCCGCCGCCGCCTCGGCCAGCGCGGCGGGGCTCGCGCCGACCCGCCAGAACGCCGTCACCGCCAGCGCCAGCGCGCCCCATCCGGCCAGGTGCGCGGCCAGCCTCGACCGGGTCCACGGCACGCGCTGCCCGCGTACGGGAGGCAATGCCCCACCGCGTTCGGCGCCCAGGAGCCGCCCGCGCAGCGCCATCGAGACCGTCTCGACGAGCAGCACGACCGCCACCGTCACCAGCGCGATGCCGGTCGCCTCCCGGTAGTCGGTGAAGCCGAACGCGGTCTTCAGATCCAGCCCGATGCCGCCCGCGCCGACGGCGCCGAGCAGCACGGAGCCGCGGAAGTTGATGTCCAGCCGGTACAGGATGGCCGCGATCCAGGCGGGCGCCACCTGCGGCAGCACCCCGGCCAGCAGCCGCTGGACGGGCCCGGCGCCGGTGCCCGCGACGGCCTCGCGCACGCCGGCGTCCGCGTGCTCGACCGCCTCGGCGAACAGCTTGCCCAGCATGCCCACCGAGTGCAGGCCCAGCGCCAGCACGCCGGGCAGCGGGCCGATGCCGATCGCGGCCACGAAGAAGACGGCGAACACGATGTCGGGAACGGCCCGGCAGGCGACGATCACGCCCAGCGCGACCGACCTGACGGCCCTGGCCGGTGCGCGCCCGCCCCGGGCGGCGGCCAGGACACCGAGCACGGCGGCCAGCAGCGTGGCCAGCGCGGTGCCGGCGACGGCCATCCAGAGCGTGTCGAGCATGTGGATGAACGTCGTGGCCGGATCGCTGATCGTCGGCGGCCAGGCTCTGGCCAGCAGCCCGGCGACCTCGCCGAACCCGGCCACCATCCCGCCGACCCCGACGCCCAGGTGCTGGAGCGCGACGACTCCGAGCGTCACCAAGACGATCGGGAACGACCACGCCGCCAGGCGCCGGGCACTGCGCGGCGGCCGGCCCCCCGCCCCGCTCGCCGCGCCTCCGCCACCACGGCCCGGCCGCGGGGCCCCGCCTCCGCCTCCTCCTGCTCCTCCTGAAGCTCCGGAACCGCCGCCGGCGGCCGTTCTCCGAGGCGAGACCCTGGGCCTGTCCCGGGACGGCCGGGTGCCGGTCGTCGCCTGGGCCATCATGGGATCGTCACGGGGTCGGACAGGTACAGCCCCCGCAACCGCACCGCGTCGAGCAGTTCGGTGGGCTCGTCCAGCCGGATCTCCCCCAGCCGCAGCCCCACCACCCGCCGCGTCCACCGCAACGCCAGCTCGATCTGGTGCAGCGTGCACACCATGGTCAGCCCGTCCTCGTGGCACACCCGTACCAGCAGGTCCATGACCGAGGCGGCGGTCTCGGGGTCGAGGGAGGCCACGGGCTCGTCGGCGAGCACCAGTTCGGGGCGCTGCAACAGGGCCCGCGCGATGGCCACGCGCTGCTGTTGCCCGCCCGACAGGCTCCCGGCCCGCTGGTAGGCCCGCTCCGCCAGCCCGACCCGGTCGAGGTGTTCGAGCGCCTCCGCCCGTACGGACCTGGGCCAGGTGACGATGCCGTACCGGGGGCCGCGGACCCGCCCCAGCGCGCCGTGCAGCACGTTCTCCATCACGGTGAGCCGTCCGACCAGGTTGAACTGCTGGAAGACGACCCCGACCCGGCGGCGCAGCGCCCGCAGCTCGGCGCCCCTGGCGTCGACCACGTCGACGCCCAGAACCTCGACCTCGCCCGAGTCCGGCCGGGCCAGGCCGTTGAGGTGGCGCAGCAGCGTGGACTTGCCCGAGCCCGACGGGCCGAGCAGCGCGACGATCTCGCCGCGCCGCACGGTCAGGTCGATCCCCGCGCACGCCCTCACCACGCCGAACGTCTTGACCAGGCCCTTCGTCCGTACGACCGCCGTCATGCCGTGGCGCACTTGTCGTTATGGGTGGCCGCGCACACCTCGCGTACGGGGTTGAAGGTCGCGTCGCTCACCGTCTGGAAGCCCCAGACGGAGGAGTCGGCCGTCACCCGGCAGGAGGCTTCGTCCTTGCAGATGCCCAGCTGCACCAGACGGTCCTTGGTGGCGTCCTTGGTGAAGGTCTGCACCAGCTTGGCCTTCACGTCGGCGGGCAGCGCGTCACGCATGGCGACGGGCGACATGGGGATCGGCGCCGACTTCCACACCACCTTCACCTGGCCGGCCTTGAGCTTGCCCTTGTCGATGAGGATGTGGTCGACCATGGCGTTCTCGGCGAACCCGGCCTCGCACTTGCCGGCGGCCACCGACAGCACGGAGTTGTCGTGCCCGCCCGCCATGATCGGCTGCACGCCGGTCTTCGGGTCGATGCCCGCGCCGAGCAGGCCCTGGCTCGGGAAGAGATAACCGGAGGTCGAGCCCGGGTCGACGAAGCAGACCTTGGCGCCCTTGAACCCGTCGATTCCGGTGATCTTGCTGTTGGCGGGCACGATGCCGTAGCTCTGGTAGGTGGGCGTGCCGCCCTTCTCGACCATCGAGGCGATGGGCGTGATCTTGGCGCCGTTGCTCTTGGCGAGCACGTACGACAGCGGCCCGAACTCGGCCAGATCGATCTTGCCCGACACCATGCCCTCGATGACCGCGTTGTAGTCGGTCGAGCGCACGAACTCCACCTTCTTGCCGGTGTTCTTCTCGATGAGCGCGATGATGTCCTTGTATTCGGCGGTGGGGTCGATGTTCTGCTCTACCGGCACGGCGGCGAACCGGAGCACCTCGCCGCCGGTGCTGCCGCTGGCGGAAGAGCAGCCCGTCGCGAGGACGCCGAGCACGACCAGGGCGGTCATGGAACGTTTCACAGTGAGATCTCCGAGCGTGTGGTGAACCAGATCCGGCTCGCCACGCTGCTCGCCGCCAGTGATGTCCGGGTCAGACACGTCTGACGATGCACGAACCGAGGGGTTAACTCGGAGCGAACCCACCCGCCCGTCGCCGCACCGGAGGTGCATGTTCACCAACTGGTCAACGGAAGGTCATCCGGAGCGACTCATCATGGCGCAGTTGCGACAAATCCCTATAAAGGAGGACAGGTCATGCTTTCTCGCGATGAGCTCGTCGGCCTCTTCGAGGGCCTCGCCGGCCTCCCGTACGGAGGCGAGGTGGTCGACCAGCGCACCCACGCCCTCCAGGCCGCCGCCCACGCCGCCGCCGCCGCGGCCGACGACGAACTGGTCCTGGCCGCCGCCTTCCACGACGTCGGCCGCGCCCGCCCCGTCGCCGAGCGGCACCGGGGGCTGCCGCACGAGCAGGCGGGCGCCGCCTACGCCCGCGACCACCTGACCGCCCGCTCCGCCTGGGCGATCGAGCAGCACGTGGCCGCCAAGCGGTACCTGGTGGCGGTCGACCCGGCCTACCACGACACGCTGAGCCCGGCGTCGGTGCGCTCGCTGCGCGCCCAGGGCGGGCCGATGTCGGGAGAGGAGGTCGCGGCCTTCGAGTCTCACCCGTGGCACGCGGACGCGATCGCGCTCCGCCTGTGGGACGACCTGGCCAAGGACCCTCAGGGTCCGGTGCTGCCCATGGACGACCTGATCGCCACGTACGAACGGGTGATGGGCTGAAGAGCGGGCGGATCGCCGACCGTGCCGCTGGGCCCGCCGCCGGTCGGCAGGGGCTCGGTGTCAGGGCGTCCTGTCAGAAGAGCTTGTCGATCGTGATGGGCAGCGAGCGGATGCGCCTGCCGGTGGCGTGGTGGACCGCGTTGGCGATGGCGGCGCCCATGCCGACGAGGCCGATCTCGCCGACGCCTTTGACCCCGACGGGGTTGAACCTGTCGGGCCGGCCGACGAAGCTCACCTGTATGTCGGGGATGTCGGCGTTGACCGGGATCAGATAGTCGCCGAAGGTGGCATTGGCGATGCGCCCGGATCCCGGATCGGTGACCGTCTCCTCGAACATGGCCATGCCGATGCCGCCGACCGTGCCGCCGATGATCTGGCTGGTTGCTGTCTTCTCGTTCAGGATGCGGCCTGCGTCGATCACCGAGACGACCCTGGCCACCCGCAGCAGTCCGAGATCCGGGTCGACCCGCACCTCCACGAACTTCGCGCCGAAGGGTCCCGCGGGCGCCAGGCCCACTTCCCGCGAGTCGGCCGGGGTGCTGGCGCCGTGGGCGCTGAGCTCCGTCAGCCCGTGCGCGACGAGGATGTCGGTGTACGCCTCGCCGCGCTCGGGCGATCCCGTCCGGTGGAGGCGACCGCGGCCGATGCTGACCTCGTCGACGGCGCACCCCGCCAGCGGCGAGGTGGGATCGTCGCGGACGGTGTCCAGGAATGCCTGCACGAGATTGCGGCAGGCGGCGTGGATCGCGCTGCCGAGGCCGGCCGTCAGGCCCGAGCCGCCCGCCACGACCCCCGGCGGCAGGTCGGTGTCGCCGAGCTCGAAGGTGACGCGCGGCAGGTCCAGCCCGAGCAGCTCGGCCGACAGCTGGGCCATCACCGTGTAGGTGCCGGTTCCGATGTCGGTCACCGCGCTGCGCACCAGAGCCGTCCCGTCCCTGCGCAGCGTCGCGGTCGCCTCGCACGGCTTCTGGAACCAGAAGAACGAGACGCCGGCCAGGCCGTACCCGATCAGCCAGTCGCCGTCGCGCATCGAGCGGGGCTCGGGTAGGCGGCGCGACCAGCCGAACCGCTCGGCACCGACCTCGTAGCACTCGCGCAGGGCCTTGCTCGACCACGGGAGGCCGAGTTGCGGCTGGCTCTCGGCATAGTTGCGCAGCCGGAGCTCGAGCGGGTCGATGCCGAGCTCGTAGGACAGCTCGTCCATGGCCGACTCCAGCGCGAAGTTGCCCTGCGCCTCGCCGGGGGCGCGCATCGAGTTGCACCAGGTGACGTTCAGCCGGACCTGCCGGTCACGCGTGGAGACGTTGGGGCAGGCGTAGGCGTAAGCCGTGCCGGAGGCGCACGGTTCGAAGTTGTCTCCCTCCATCTGCAGCGTCGTGGTGCTCTCGTGGTCGATCGCGACCAGCCGTCCGTCGCGGGTGGCGCCGATCTTGATACGCTGCTCCGTGGCCGTGCGGTGACCGACCCCGGTGAACATCTCCGGGCGGGTCAGCACAAGCTTGACCGGCCGGCCCACCGTGCGCGCGGCCAGTGCCGCGAGCATGACATGCGGCCACACCCGCAGCCCCGCCCCGAAGCCGCCGCCGACGAACGGGACCAGCACCCGCACGCCGCTCTCCGGGACGCCGAACACCTGCGCGAGCGCCGTGCGCAGAGCGTCGGGCCACTGGGTGGAGTCGTGGACGGTGAGGGCCTCGCCGTCCCAGGCGGCCACGGTGGTGAAGAGGCCCAGCGGGTTGTTGGTGTTGTCGACCGTGGTGTACGTCGCCTCGAACGTCACCTCGGCCGAGGCCAGGGCGGCCCCGGCGTCGCCGCGACTGGAGTCCAGCTCGAACGGGTCGGTGAGCACCTCCGCCCTGGGGTCATGGAGGTCGAGGAGCGGCTCGGTCGCCTCGTACTCCGCCTCGACCCGGCGGGCCGCGGCCGTCGCCTCCTCGGCGGTGCCCGCCACGACCACGGCCACGTACTGGCCGTAGTGCAGGATCCGGTCCCCCTGCAACGGCGGCGGCGGGGCCGACAGGATCACCGTGTCGGACGCGCGCCCCAGCGAGGGCGCGTTCTGGTGGGTGATGACCGCCAGCACGCCGGGCGAGGCCTGAGCGGCGCTCGTGTCGAGCCGGCTGATCCGCCCGGCGGCCACGGTGCTGCGCACGAGCGCGGCGTGCGCCAGGTCGGGGAAGCTGAAGTCGTTGGGGTAGTGCGCGGCGCCGGTGACCTTCAAGGGACCGTCGACCCTGTCCACTCCCTCGCCGACCAGGTCGAGCTGCTCGACGATCGTCATGACGCACCTCCGGCGGCGGTTCGCAGGGCGCGCACCAGGGTGCGCTTGACCAGCTCGACCTTGAAGGCGGTGCCCTCCACGGTGAACGGGTCCCGGACGGCGGCCTCGGCCGCCGCGGTGAAGACCTCCAGGCTCGGGGGCAGCCCCCGCAGGGCCCGCTCGGCCTCGGGCGCGTGCCAGGGAATCGTCCCGACGCCGCCCAGGGCGACGTGTGCCTCGCCGATCACGCCGCCGTCGAACCGCAGGGCGACCGCGGCGGAGGTGAGCGCGAACTCGTAAGAGACCCGGTCGCGGATCTTGAGGTACGTGGAGTGCGCGTCCGGCGGGAGCAGCGGGATGTCCACAGCGGTGATCAGCTCACCGTGGGTGAGCACGTTCTCCACGTCGGGCGTGTCCCCCGGCACGCGGTAGAACTCCGTCAGCGGGACCGAGCGCTCCCCGCCCGTCCCGCGCAGGTGCACGACCGCGTGCAGCGCCACGAGCGGCACCGCCATGTCCGAGGCGTGCACGGCGATGCAGTGCTCGCTCGCGCCCAGGATCGCGTGCATCCTGGCGACCCCCCGCACCGCGGCACACCCGGAACCACGGTGCCGCTTGTTGCACGCGGGGACGGTGGGGTCGCGGAAGTAGCGGCAGCGGGTGCGCTGCAACAGATTCCCGCCGATCGTCGCCATGTTCCGCAGCTGGACGGACGCACCCAGCAGCAGCGCCTCACGCAGGAACGGCAGGCGCACGGTCACCGTGGGGTCGGCGGCCAGCTCCTCCATCGTGGTCAGCGCCCCCACCCGCAGCACGTCGCCGTCGCGCGCGACGCCGGCGAGCGGCAACCGGGTGATGTCGACCAGCCGGTCCGGCTCCAGGACGCCGTCCTTCATCAGGTCGATCTGAGTCGTGCCGCCGGCCAGATAGGACGCGTCGGGATCGGCGGTCACCGTCGCCACGGCCTGGCCCACCTCGCCCGCCCTGACGTACTCGAACTCACGCATCGCGGTCACCCGCCCCCATCCGGTCGCGGACCTCGCGGATCGCCTTGACGATGTTGGGGTAGGCGCCGCACCGGCACAGGTTGCCGCTCATGAACTCGCGGATCTCCGCATCCGAACCCGCGCGCCCCTCCGCCAGCAGGCACACCGCCGACATGATCTGCCCGGAGGTGCAGTAGCCGCACTGGAAGGCGTCGTGACGGACGAACGCCTCCTGCACCGGATGCAGGACGCCGTCGGCCGCGAGGCCTTCGACGGTGGTGATCGCCCGGCCCTCGCACTGCGCGGCCAATGTCAGGCAGGACAGGACCCGCTTGCCGTCCGCCATCACGGTGCACGCGCCGCAGGCGCCCTGGTCGCAGCCCTTCTTGGTGCCGGTCAGCCCCAGCCCGTCGCGCAAGGCGTCCAGCAGGGTCACGCGGGAGTCCAGGTCGAGCCGATGATCGACGCCGTTCACGGTCAAGGTCACCGCGACCCGCACGATCGTCGGTGCGGGACTCCGGTGAGTCGCGTCATGAGCCATAACCCCTCGTTTCCGGCACGGCAAGAGCCGCGGCCTCGCGGGGGGAGGTCTCACCTGTCAACGATACGCTCCGCCCCGTGGGGCGACCTGCGGGGATCAGGGCGGCTGGGCGGCCCGCCGGAAGGAGAGGCCGCCCATGGCCGCGAACACGCTGCCACCGCACAGGACCCGCCCCGTGTCGACCGAGTAGCCGCCCGCCGGTCCGTTACCGCCCGACTGCGCCGTGGCCCGGCCCTGCCACAGCACCCGGTCATCCGAGGCGCGCTTGACCTGCACGGTGACCTGGGTGCCCAGCCCTGCGATCGCATCCCGTCCCGCAGCCCACCGGCGGCCGGTGCTCTGGCTGCCATGGCCTTGTACACCATCTCTCCTTGTCGGCCTCACAAGGTGGGCCAGCATTAAATTTCAAATGATACCGTATCAAATGAAAGGATCACGGGTAGTATGGTCGCATGACTGGCGACGTTCCCCGCAGATCCACCGCCTCGCGCGCGACCGACCGCCCCGGGGATGCCTCACCTTTCGCTCTCGGCTTGTTGCTGCGCCAGGCACACTGGCGCGCGGCCACGGTGATGACAGAGGCACTTCGTCCGCTCGGCATTGAGTTGCGGCATTTTGCCGTGCTGATCGTGCTGGTCAACCGCGGGCCCACGGTGCAGCGGGACCTGGCGGCGGAGACGGGGTCGGACAAGGCGGGAATCATGCGCGTCGTGGACGACCTGGAGCGCAAGGGACTGGCCGTACGCAAGGCCGTTCCGGGCGACCGGCGTGTTCGGGCGGTGGAGATCACGCCCCAGGGTGTCGAGCTGTTCGACGCAGCGCATGTGGCGGCGGAGCCGCTGGCCGAGCAGCTGGTTGCCGAATTGGCGCCCGGCGAGCCCGAGCAGCTGAGGCAGCTGCTGAGCCGGTTTGCCTATCCTGCGGGCGGGGAGACGTAGGCGGCGTCGACTGCCTGCCGCGTGGGCGAGGCCGCCCGGGCGCGCCTCCAGTGAACCTCAACCCTGGAGGCGCCCGGTGCGTGCGCCATCGGCACGCGTGAAGATTGTTCCCGTGGCGGCGGGTAGTAGACGACGGCGACGTTCGCGGTCGGTCCGCACACGAGCCACCCCCTCCCGATGCATGGGGGTCGTATACACATTCAACGGTATTGAATGATACCATCCCGGATGATACTCTAGCGAAGATAACTAAATTCGCTGCGTTGAGCGGATGGGAGTCGGTGATCTTGGATATATATGAGGCGGTGACGAGCCGGCGGGCGGTCCGTGGGTTCACCGACCGGCCTGTCCCGCGGGAGGTGCTGGAGCGCGTGCTGTCCGCCGCGGCCTGGGCGCCGTCCGGATCGAACCTCCAGCCCTGGCACGCGTACGTGCTGACCGGCGAGCCGCTGGCCGAGCTCAAGAAGCGCGCCGGCGAGCGCCTGGCCGCTGGCGAACCCTGGGACGAGCGGGAGTACGAGATGTACCCGCCCGCGCTGAAGACCCCGTACCACGAGCGCCGATCCGCCTTCGGCCGGGAGCGCTACAGCGCACTCGGCATCACGCGCGAGGACTGGGAGGCCCGCCAGCGGGCCGCCGCCGACAACTGGCAGTGCTTCGGCGCGCCCGCCGCGCTGTTCTGCTACATCGACCGCGACATGGGCCGGCCTCAATGGGCGGATGTCGGCATGTATCTGCAAACCGTCATGCTGCTGCTGCGCGCCGAAGGGCTGCACAGTTGCCCGCAGATGGCGTGGTCGGTGTATCGCAGGACCGTCGCGGAGATCCTTTCACCTCCCGGCGAGCTCATCCTTTTCTGTGGCATGTCGATCGGGTTCGAGGACGTCACGGTGGAGTACGTCCGTACCGGCCGGGCTCCGCTCGACGAGACGGTCACGTTCGTCGATGGTCAGCCCGCTGGAGAGGGATCATGAACACCGAACGTGTCGTCGTCATCGCAGGAGCGCTCCCGCCTGGATGGTTCCTGCGCAACGCCGCAGACCGCTTACCGGTGCGCGTGATCGCCCCGGACTGAAGCAGGCACGCAAGACGTTCCCCACGGCGTTGCTCGAAGCGCGGCGCAACGCCCTCGCCCCGCGACACTGCCGGAAGCCCGGAGGCCTCGCCGGGCCCTGTCTTCTTCCCACGTCGGCTTCATCACCAGCCGGACCGTGTGGCACGTTCATGCCTTTGAGAGGAAATGCAATGACTTACACCGTCGGTTACATCGTCGGGAGCCTGTCCCAGAAGTCGATCAACCGGACTCTCGCTCTGGCCTTGAGCCGGCTCGCGCCGCCGGAGCTCCGCCTCACGGAGATCCCCATCGGCGAGCTACCCCTCTACAGTCACGACCACGACCCGAACTACCCCGCCGTGGCCCAGGAGTTCAAGGACGCGATCAAAGCGTCCGACGCCCTCCTGTTCGTCACCCCCGAGTACAACCGGTCCATCCCCGGCGCACTGAAGAACGCCATCGACTGGGCGACCCGGCCCTACGG